>JANOFZ010000063.1:0-19045 GCA_031413935.1 Thermoleophilia bacterium
GGCGCGCCTGATGAGCCTGGCTCTCCGCACCCTCGCCGGCACGAACAACCGCACCGACACCATCTGCCTTTTCACGACCCAGCTTCGCGATAAAATTGGCGTCATGTTGGGGTCACCACAAACGACTCCGGGTGGCCGGGCGCTGAAGTTCTACGCGTCGGTCAGGCTCGACATCCGCCGCATCGAGACGCTCAAGGACGGGGCCGAGGCGTACGGTAACCGCGTGCGCGTCAAGGTGGTGAAGAACAAGGTGGCGCCGCCGTTCAAGCAAGCCGAATTCGACATCATCTATGGCAGCGGCATCTCGTGGGAGGGAACCGTCCTCGATGTCGGCATCGAGCGGAGGGTCGTTCAGAAGGCCGGCTCGTACTTCAGCTTCGGTGACGAGAGGCTCGGGCAGGGACGCCAGAACGCAACGGCATTCCTCGGTGAGCATCCCGATCTCGTCCAGCAGATCCTCGCCCGCATCCAGGCAGAGGCACCGCCCGAGCAGGTCGTCTCGGCCCGGTTGTTGCCTCAGGCGGAAGGCGCCGCGAATGTCGAGGTGACGCCCATCGAGGACGACGAGGAAGTCGTGGAGAAGGTTCAGATCGAGGCGTAACCGAGACCATGCGAGTCCCCGTCGTCACAGCCCTTCGCGCTCGCGGGAGGGAACGGGTCGAGGTCGACCTCGACGGCCGTCCCTGGCGCGTTGTGCCGACGGAGGCCGTCTTCGCAACGCGCCTCTCGGTTGGTCGTGCGGTCGATCGCACGACCGCGCGGGCGCTCGGGCGAGAGGTGCGCCGACTCAAGGCCCAGACCCAGGCGTTGCGGGCTCTGCGAGCGCGTGATCATACGGTTGCCTCACTCGAGCGGAGGCTTACCGACAAAGGGGCGACTCCGGGCGTTCGACGCGAGACGCTGGAGGCGGTGCAGCGCGCCGGGCTCGTCGATGATCATCGCTTCGCGTGTGACCGATCGAGATTGCTCGCGACGCGAGGGGCCGGGGATCACCTCATCGCGGACGACCTGGAGCGGCATGGCGTGCCGGACGAGGACATCCGCGCCGCTCTCGCGGACCTCGAGCCCGAGTCGAACCGGGCCGCGCGGATCATCGACAGGCGCGGCCGAACGCCAAAGACAGCCCGTCACCTGGCTGCCAAGGGCTTTTCGGAGGAGACGCTCGAGACGCTCGTTGCAGATCTGGCCGCTGACGCTATAGACTAGGTGCGCTTCATCCGAACAACTGACCTGCACCGAGCGCATACCCGAAAACCGGCTGATCCAATGACCACACACCATCTGATTCCATCGTTCCGGACCACCGCAGACCCGCGGAGGGAAGCGCGTCCGAGATAGACAGCGACGCACGACCGGTTGACCGGGAGATCGCCCGTGCAGGCGATGTCCGGATGTGAGCGACCGCGGCGATAGCCGCGTGACAACCCCTACCGGGAGCGTCCATGCTCACTGTCGTCGCAGCCGTGATCGGAATAGCAGTCGGTGCAATCGGGCTGTGGGTATGGCTCCGGACGGTGAGCGCGTCGCGGCTCCGGCTCGCGGAGGACCAGCGTCGAGCGCTACTTGCAGACGCAGAGCGCGAGGCCGAGACGACGCGGCGTGAGGCCCAGATCGAAGCCCGCGAACACGCCGTCCAGCTGAGGGGTGACCTGGACAGCGAGATCCAGGAATCGCGCGTTCTGATGGCCAAGGCCGAAGCCCGCGTCCAGCAGCAGGAATTGGAGCTCGAGGCCAAGCGCGAGGAGTTCGTCCGGCGCGAGCAGGGCATCGCGGATCGCGAGGGCCATACGAAGCAGCTCCAGGAGCAACTCAAGGTCGGTAGCGACGACATGCTCCGCGAGCTCGAGCGTGTCGGCGGACTGACCCTCGGCGAGGCGCGCGCACAGCTCCTCGAGCGGTCAGAGGATCTCGTCCGCCACGAGCTTGCCCGAACCGTGAGACAGCTCGAAGAGGAGGCTCGCACCGATGCGAAGCGGAAGGCCCGCGCGCTCGTCGCGGATGCACTCCAGCGAGTTGCCGCGAGCCACACCGCCGAGACCACCGTAAGCGTGGTCGAGCTCGCCTCCGACGACATGAAAGGGCGAATCATCGGCCGGGAGGGACGGAACATCCGCGCCCTCGAGCATCTCACGGGCGTTGATTTCATCATCGACGACACCCCGCACGCCGTCGTCCTCTCGTCATTCGACGGGCTCCGGCGGGAGCTCGCACGCATGACGCTCGAGAAGCTGATCGAAGACGGGCGCATTCATCCGGCGCGGATCGAGGAGATGTACTACCTGTCCAAGGCAGAGCTCGACGATCAGGTTCGCCTGGCGGGCGAGCAGGCAGTCTTCGAGGCGAACTGCGGCGAGTTCCACGAGGAGCTCGTGAACATCCTCGGTCGGCTTCGCTACCGGACGAGTTACGGCCAGAACGTGCTCAAGCACACGCTCGAGGTCGTCCACCTCGCGGGGATCATGGCCGCAGAGCTCGGCGCTTCCGTGAAGACGGCCCGTCGGGCGGCGCTCCTTCACGACATCGGGAAGGCGATGACGCACGAGGTCGAGGGAACCCATGCAGCGGTCTCGGCCATGCTTGCCCGCCGCTACGGTGAGGCCGAAGGCGTCATCCATGCCGTCGAGGCACACCACTACGAGGTGCAGCCTCAGACGGTCGAGGCTGTCCTGTTGATCTCGGCAGACGCCATCTCGGCCTCCCGGCCGGGCGCACGCGGCGAGAGCCTGGAGCACTACATCAAGCGTCTCTCGTCGCTCGAGGAGATCGCAACGGCAAAGCCCGGTGTGGCGAAGGCCTACGCGCTCCAGGCCGGGCGTGAGATCCGCGTCATCGTCGAGCCGACGGAGGTTGACGACGACGCAGCGGCTCTGCTCTCGCACGAGATCGCCCGCCAGATCGAGGATCAGCTCGAGTATCCGGGCCAGGTGAAGGTAATCGTGATCCGCGAAAGCCGTGCGATCGAGATCGCGCATTGACCTCGACCACATTCGTCTACGATCTGCTGCCGTGACCGATCTTCTCGACGTTCCGCCTTCACCACTCGACGCCGCCATCGGCCTCGTCGCCGTCGAACTGCTCGACGACGCAGTCGTGTTGCGGCTCGACCCATCCGCCGCCGCGCTTGGCGACGACGTACCCCGCCCGTTTCTCCACGGGGGAACGCTCGCGACGTGCGTGGACACCGCAGGCTGGTATGCGCTCGAGCATACGAGCCCGGGTGGATGGATCGCGGTCGACCTTCGCTGCGACTTCCTCCGCCTTGCTGCGCCCGAGCCACACCGGGTGCTCGCCCGCACACTGAACGCCGGTCGCACGCTCGGCACGGCTGACGTCGAGATCACCCGCTGGGACGATCCCGAGCGATTAATCGCCGTCGGGCGTGCGCGATACATTCGGGTTCCAACGTGACGGCCGACAACCACACGTCGTTGGGAGCGGTTCGGCGCTAGAGTGCCGCTGGCTTGCGGCGGATTCTGGGACTCCTGACAGTCGGTGTGGTGGTCGCGGCGCTCCTCTCGGGCGGCGCGGCGTCCCACACCGTCATCCCCTCTGTGCCGGACGGCCCACGAGTGGGGGAGGTGGCGATCTTCTACTACCCCTGGTTCGGTACGGAGGCTCGCGACGGGCAGTGGCAGCACTGGCAGCAGCGCGGCAACCGCCCCCCGGCGCAGATTGCGTCCGACTGGTTCCCGGCCCGCGGCCCCTACTCATCATCCGACCTGTCGGTCGTGCGCGCCCAGATGCGTGAGATCGCAGCGATGGGTGTCCAGACCCTGATCGTGTCCTGGTGGGGGGCGCAGTCCGCGGAGGCCGCGAGGCTCCCCATGGTTTCTCGCCTTGCGCAGGATGCAGGGCTTCGCGTCGCGTTGCATGTCGAGCCCTTCGCCGGGCGAACACCCGCCGCGCTCGAGGCCGACCTGAACACCTTCAAGGCGACCGGTATCACGGACTTCTACCTCTACGACTCGACGCTCACGCCGGACGGCGAGTGGGCCACACTCAACAATCGCCTCACCGGGGTGCGGCTCTTCGCGAACACAAGCCTGCCCGGGAAGGCTCGCGCCGGGGCCTTCGCTGGGCTCTACACCTACGACGTCTACATTCACGACGGCAGCTCGTTCCCTCGCGTCTGCGCCTCGGCACGGCGACTCGGGCTCGTCTGCGCCCCGTCTGTCGGTCCCGGTTACAGCGCGATGCGTGCAACGGGCGATGCTCGGATGCGTGGTCGGGCCCAGGGGAAGGTATACGACCGGATGTGGCGCAGCGCGATACGTGCCGAAGCCGACGTGGTCACGATCACGAGCTACAACGAGTGGCACGAGGGAACACAGATCGAGGCCGCGAGGAACGTCGGCAAACCGTATGACTCGTATGAGGGCGCCTACGGCCTCACGGGACGGCCGGCTCAGAGGGCGTATCTCGATCGAACGAGCATGTGGGTGAAGCGCTACCGGACACCGTAGGGGAGATGGCGCCGCCTCTCCGGCGAGCGGCCGCTAGTAGAGCGCGGCAGCCAGTCGGCGCCGGTAGGTCGTGGTGAGCGGATCCTCCGGCCCGAGTCGATCGAACAACGCGACGGCCACCTCACGGAGCCGCTCGCGATCCTCCGAAGATGCCTCCGGAACGGCCCCGACGATGAACCGGAGCGCACCCTCGGCGTCGTCGGCGTCGAGTGCGGCGACGACCTCGGAGAGCTCCCCGGTAGCGCGAAGCTCTTCGAGAAGCGCGTCCGCCCTCGGTGGGGCGAGTAGGTCGTCGAGGAAGACCTCCAGGCTCGGGCGTGAGAGCGCGCCCGTAAATTGCGCAACGACACGCCCATCGCGAAAGGCCTTGACGGCAGGAATGCCGCTGACGGAATACGCCTCGGAGAGACCGGGGTTCGCGTCGACGTCGACCTTGACGAGAGCGACTGCGCCACCTCGTTCATCGATTGCGGCCTCGATCACAGGCGCGAGCGCGTGACAGGGCGTGCACCATTCGGCCCAGAAATCGACGAGAACCGGTAGTTCCGCCGATCGCGCGATGACCTCCTGCTCGAAGGTCTCCTCCGTGGCGTCGATCGGCGTCACGATGACTCCGCCATGACGACATCGGAGCCACAGCCGGCGATGAGCGCCGCCGGCACATGTTCGGCTGCGACACCCGAGAGCGAGACGTGATCGAGATCGATCTCAATCGCATCCCACCGGCGGAGTTGAAGGGCTGCCGCGCCTTCGCTCGTGCCGATCGCGAGGAGGTCATCAGTGGCGATGACGCCGCGGCTCCCGGTCTGCCTGCGCGCGATGCCCTCGAGCTCGCGGAGCTCCTCGAGCGGGTCGATGCGCATGTTGGAGTCCGAGCCGATGCACAGCGGGATCGACCGCTCCGTCACTGCCGACACGCGGAGGAATCCGTCTCCGAGATCGGCCTCCGTCGTCGGGCAGGCGCAGATGCGCGCGCCTGCCTCGGCGATGTGGTCGAGCTCCTCGTCGTTTGCGTGTGTTGCATGGATGATCGTCGTCAGCGCGGTGAGACAGCCGGTATCGGCAAGGAGCTCGAGCGGCCGGCAGCCGTGTTCCTCGAGGCACTCCTGGATCTCCCGGGGCTGCTCGTCCGCGTGAATGTGAAGCACGAGTCCCTCACGCTCCGCGTAGCGTCCGATCTCCTCCAGCCACTCACGCGAGCAGGCCCGCACGGAGTGGGGGGCGACTCCGACCGCAATCCCGGCCTCCCGCAGCGCCTCGACCTCTGCGAGATATGCAGCGACGGACGGCTGTCGCATGCGGTCGAGGCCACCGCGCTCGTAGGCGACGTGCAGCACCACGATTTCAATGCCTGCGTCGGACGCCGCCTCTGCGGCCGCGAGCGCCTCGGGAGCACCGAGGTAGTGAAACTCGCCGACTGCGGTGTATCCGGCGGCGCGCATCTCGCGATAGACGTCGGCGTAGAAGGCCCGAACAGACGCCGGCGTCGCCCGATTCGCCTCCTCGAGCATGCCGTCTCGCCACGTCCAGAAATCGGTACCGGCAGCCCGTCCCCGGAGAGCGCGTTGAAACGCATGGCTATGGCTGTTGACGAAACCGGGGAGAGCGAGGGTGGCATTCACGAATCCCGACGCTACCACGGAGACGCATGGGCGTTCGTCTCGAGCATGTAGAGGCTTGATCTACTCTTGCGTGAGGATGGAACCGCGTACCGTATCCGCCCCCGTGCGGCAGATCCCGAACGCCCTGACGCTCCTGCGCTTCGCAGCGATCCCGGTGTTCATCTTGCTCCTGCTAGACGAGCGGGCCGGGCCGAGCTGGCCTGCGGGGATCGTCTTCGGCCTTGCTGCACTCACCGACCAACTCGATGGTTACCTGGCTCGGCGCTGGCGCGTCGAGTCGAGCTTCGGCAAGATCGCTGACCCGCTTGCCGATCGACTGATGATCGACACCGCGGTGGTGCTA
Organism: Thermoleophilia bacterium; assembly: GCA_031413935.1. Classification (GTDB taxonomy): domain Bacteria; phylum Actinomycetota; class Thermoleophilia; order Gaiellales; family Gaiellaceae; genus Gaiella. The sequence goes on from JANOFZ010000063.1 coordinate 6,429, forward strand.
CTCGTGGTCCTTGACCGGCTCCCGTGGGTCGCTCTCATCATCCTGCTCCGCGACATCATCCTCATCGGGGGGTACAGGTTCGTCGTCCCGAAGGACTACGAGCTCGAGGTCTCGCGGCTCGGGAAGATAGCGACGTGGGGGCTGTACGCGTCGATAGGGTTCGTGCTCGTTACGAGTGAGGGAACCATGTGGCCGATCGTGTGTTTCTGGATCAACCTCGTACTGGCGGTCATCGCAGCGGGCCAGTACATCTGGAAGGCGAGGAACACGCTCTCGCCGTGACGCTGTGCCTGCAGGGAGACGCGCCTGAAGCGCGAAATCGTCAGCTGGGAAACAAAGCCTCAAGTTGAGGTCGACCCCTTCGCTACGCTATCTCTTCGCACATCTGACCTTCCGACCGGAAAGGCGCCCGTGGAAACGCTCCCCGACCTGCTGCCGCTCTCCGATAGTGAGCTGTCGGCGCTGCTCGCTCAACTCGTGGAGGCCGAGGATGCTGTCTCGCGTCGTCGCCGGTTGCTCCACGGGCGGATCGATATCCTCCGGGCCGAGCGCACCGCGAGGTTGAAGGCGCAGGTGGCTGCGGGAAGCTTCGAGACGCACGCTCCCGCATCGCTCGAGCGGCCGCTCTACGCGGGCACAGGCGAGCTTGCCGCCGAAAGCGAGCTCGAACCACTCCCGGATCTCGCGAGCATCGACGATGATGCCCTCTGGGCCGAGATCCGCCGCCTCGAGACGGAGGAGGACGACATCTCGCTCAATCGTCGCGTGATGCATGCGCAGGTCGACATCGTCACCGCCGAGCGGGCGAAGCGCTCGAGGGCCGGGGAGCACGTCGATGCAGGTGACCTCGGCTCGATTCTCGGCGGAGGCCAATGAGTCATATCTATTGCCCGGAGTGCGGCTTTCAGAGTCCGGAGGCGGCGGCGTACTGCTCTCGCTGTGGAGCGTTGCTGATGCGCGAGAGCGCGGGGGAGACGACGTTGAGTCTGGGCCCGGACGACGTCGACAGCGCACCAGAAGCACCTGCCGGCCCCGCGCTCGTTGTTCGCTCCGGCGGCGGCAGGGCGGGGGAGAGCTTCGAGGCGATCGGAGCCAGGGCCCTGATCGGCAGGTCTCCCGAATGCGATGTGTTTCTCGACGATGTCACCGTTTCGCGGCGGCACGCCGAGCTCGTCGGGGAAGGCAACACCTACATGATCCGTGATCTCGGCAGCCTCAATGGGACGTTCGTCAACAAGCATCGGATCGAGAGCACCGTGCTCGAGGACGATGACGAGGTACAGGTTGGCAAATACCGGATGACCTTCCTCCTCCGCCGATGACGACGACACCCGAAACGAGCCCGGTCGCGCGCCTTCATACGATCGGCGCCGTTTGCGAACGGCTGCGTGACGAGTTTCCGGACATCTCGATCTCCAAGATCCGGTACCTGGAGGATCAGGGCCTCCTGCAGCCGAGTCGAACACGGGGCGGCTACAGGCTGTTCTCCGAGACCGACGTCGAGCGCCTGATCATGATTCTCCGTCTCCAGCGTGACGAGTTCTTGCCGTTGCGCGTGATCAAGGAGGAGTTGCGCGCTCCCACTGCAGATCGTGCCAAGCGACGCGCTGCCGGCCTTCGCGGGCAGGAGGACGAGATCGACATGGCGGAGCTGTGCGAGCGGGCCGGTATCTCCGCCGAGTTTGCGCGACAGCTCGAGGACTTCAGCCTGCTCGCGCCCCGCGTCGAGGCAGGTGACCGGCTCTATCGCGAGAGCGAGGCCGATATCGCGCTCGCATGCGCTCGGATCGCTCGCCACGGGATCGACGCCCGCCATCTCCGGGCCTTCCGAACGGCAGCGGGACGCCAGTCGGCACTGCTCGAGCAGATCGTGGCTCCGGCGCTACGGTCCCGCAACTCCGAGAGACGCGCTGCGGCCCTCGATGATCTGGACATGCTTGCCGGCGCCGCACATGAGCTCGCACAGCTCCTCCTCACCAGAGACCTGAAGGACGTGGCCGAGCGATGACCGAGCTCGATCTGACCACCTTCATCCGGGACGTACCAGACTTTCCGAGCGAGGGAATCCTCTTCAAGGACGTGATGCCGCTCCTCGCGGATCCCGCCGCCTTTCGGGAGTCGATCGATCGACTCGCGGCGTGGGCAGGCCCCCGGGCGCCGGACGTGATCCTGGGTGCTGAGGCGCGGGGGTTCATCTTCGGGGGAGCACTCGCGTACGCACTCGGCTGCGGGTTCGTCACCGCCCGGAAGCCGGGGAAGCTGCCCTGGACGACGGTGGAGGCAAGCTACGACCTCGAGTACGGAACCGACGCCCTTCAGGTGCACGTGGATGCCATCAAACCAGGTGCGCGGGTGATCGTCCTGGACGACGTGCTCGCGACCGGGGGGACGGCCCACGCAAAGATCGACCTCGTCAACCAGCTCGGCGGGCATGTCGTGGGTGCCCTCTTCCTGATCGAGCTCTCGTTTCTGCATGGCCGTGAACGCATCGCCGGCACCGACGTTCACGCGCTCATCGACTACGCCTAGAGCGGTGTGTCAGAGCGTTCCGTCTGTTTGCCCCAGAGGCCGGTGATTGCTGTCTTCTGTCCCGGGAGAGGCTGCGCCGTCTCCCCTACGGAGGTACCGTGGAACACTTGGGGGTGCGCGCTTGCGCCTCCGTCCGATCACGCGAGTATCACTGTGGGTGTTCTGCGGCCCCTTTTCCCTGGGTGGAGGGATCAGTGCTCGTGAGGGGAGATGCCGATGGAGAGAGATATGGACGCGACGATCTCGCGCGAGGCACGGAGAGCGGGTGGTACCGCACTCTTACTGCGCCACTGCCTCTCGATCGGAACGGCGGAGAACCGGATTCCGGCCCGTGAGCGCCTCGACGAGGCAATCGGCCCGGAATTCGCCCGGCGGCTCGTCATGAGCCTGCTGGCGCACAGCCGCAGGTAGCGCCGCGACTAGCCGCGCGTCCGGACGAACAGGAAGATCAGGAACGAGCTGACGAGCGAGACGATCAGCGCAGTCCCCTTTTGGATGTCGAGCGCGACCGCCCCGAAGTACATGACAACGAAGAACAGCAACGCCCAGAGGAACGACTGGAAGCCACGGTCGATGCTGGGCATGCGCAGGTGCATGCCGGAAGAATAGCCGGGCGGTGGAACCATTGCGCCGAGTGGGGCGCGTTCCGGACCAAAAAAATTCACCGAGCCGGTTGCGCTTTCGTCCACTCAACCCGTTGACCTTCCGCTTCCGCGTACGGCCTCCGTGCTGAGCTTCGACCTACTCGCGCTCCGTGCTCGGTGCAAGAAAGAACCTAGAGCGTTGATCCGTGGGGGTCAAGCGGGTGGCGACGAGATTGTCGCAAATTCCGCCGATTTCCTTGTCCGACGGCCCGAGAGGAGCTCTGGTCTACGATGGCGCGATGCGCCGAACGGTTGTCTACGGGAGCGCGGCGGCGCTGATCACGGTTGCCGTCGTTCTGACGCTTCTCGGATGGGGTGAGAACGCGGCAACCTTCCCGGACAGCCAGGCCCTCGTGCTCGGTTTCGTCCAGGGCTTTACGGAGCTCTTGCCGATCTCCTCGTCGGGGCACCTGATCGTCGTTCCCTGGCTCGGCGACTGGACGTATCTCAAGGAACACCCGGAGTTCAACAAGACATTCGACGTCGCCTTGCACCTCGGCACCCTGGTTGCGGTTGTCGCATACTTCTGGAACGACCTGATTGGCTACCTGTTCGCGGTGCTTCGCAGCATTCGTCGGCGAGCAATCGAAACCGACGACGAGCGGATCGGGTGGCTGATCGTCGTCGCGAGCATCCCGGCGGCCATCATCGGAGCGGCGGGCCAGAGCGTGATCGAGACCCGCCTCGGGGAGCCGTGGCAGATCGCGGTCCTGATGGGCGTCTTCGCACTCGTCCTCTACTGGGCCGACAGGCGCCCGGAGCGCAAGGATGTGGGGGAGATAGGACTCAAGCAGGGGCTCCTGATCGGGCTTGCCCAGAGCCTCGCACTGGCGCCGGGCGTCTCCCGCTCCGGGATCACGATCAGCGCCGGCCGGTTGCTCGGGCTGACGCGCGACGCTGCAGCCCGGCTCTCGTTCCTCCTCCTCGTGCCCATCGTTCTCGGTGCTGTCGTCCTCAAGGGCTATACGGACGTGATCAAGGGTGAGCTACCCGAGGGGTGGGTGGGGCCCTTCGTCGTCGGCACCATCGCTTCGGCTGGCAGCGGCCTGCTTGCGATCAGCTGGCTGCTCGGATACGTCCGCGGTCATAACTACACGGTCTTCGTCGTCTACCGGGTAGCGCTTGCCATCTTCATCCTGCTCGTGATCGCGACCGGCGTCAGGGACGCGGCGTTCTGAGGCGCGTTTCCGGGGTCGAGGGGAGGGCGTCGTTCACCGACATTTCCTCCAACTTGACATAACAATGATTATCGTGCGTTTGACGAATACGGCTCAGGGGCTGGACAAACCCCCGTCGAAGGTGGGAGAGTTGTGTGGTCGCACACGCGACGCGGCCCGCCATGACGACCATCGACATCGAAACCCTGCTGGCGCAGGACGAGCTGAAGGCACTCCTCGAGGCGAGCGAGCTGGCCGGCACGATCGAGCTGCGCCACCTCGCGGACGTCGTCGAGACGAACGAGCTCTCGGCGCTCGAGCACGATGCGCTGCTGCGCGAGCTCGACAAGCGCGGCATCGAGGTGATCGACCAGCCTCGTTCCCCGGAACCCACGCCGCTTCCCGTTGGCGTCGCGGAGTCGACGACCGACGCTCTGCAGTTGTTTCTTCGCGAGGCGGGTCGGCACACGCTTCTGACCGCGGCGCAGGAGGTTGCGCTTGCGAAGAGAGTCGAGCGCGGCGACCTCGCGGCGAAGCAGACGATGATCCAGTCGAACCTGCGGCTCGTGATCTCGATCGCGAAGAACTATCGCAACCAGGGTCTCCCCTTTCTCGACCTGATCCAGGAAGGCACACTTGGGCTCATCCGGGCCGTGGAGAAGTTCGACTGGCGTCGGGGGTTCAAGTTCTCGACCTACGCCACGTGGTGGATCCGGCAGGCGGTCGCACGGGCTCTTGCCGACAAGGCGCGAACGATCCGCATGCCCGTCCACATCGTCGAGCGCCTGCAGAAGATGAACCGCGCCGATCGCACGCTCTGGACGGTTCTCGGGCGCGAGCCCACGATCGAGGAGATCGCCGAGGAGGCCAACCTGACCGTGCAGCAGGTGATCGAGGTGAGGGCTGCGGCCCGCGCCTCCGCCAGCCTCGACGCGCCGGTGGGCGACGCGGGTGATGCGGTTCTCGGAGACTTCGTCGCCGGAGACGACCCGCTCCCCGAGGAGACCGTCGAGCTCGAGCTTCGCAGCCAGGCTCTGCGGGCAGCGCTCCGCTCGCTGCCCGAGCGCGAGCGCGAGGTCGTAACGCTCCGCTACGGCCTCGGAGGCACGGAGCCGAAGACCCTGGAGGAGATCGGTCGGCGACTCGGGCTCACGCGAGAACGGGTCCGGCAGATCGAGCTCGAATCGATGCGGCGCCTGGCAGGCCAGCGTGAGATGCAGGCGGTCATGTAGAGATGATCTCCCGGGCTTACGTCCTGAGATACAGCTCGAGCGCCGGAGCGACCGAGCGGAGCTCGCGCAGCGCGCGCGTCTCGAGTTGACGCACCCGCTCGCGGGTGATCCCCAGAATATCGCCCACCTCTTCGAGCGTCTTCGGGCGGCCGCCGTCGAGGCCGAACCGCTCGGTCAGGACCTGCTGCTGGCGCGGGTTGAGTCGGAGCATCGCCGCGGCGAGCTCGGATGATCGGAATCTCTCCGACGTCTCGGATTCCGGCGCCAGCGCGTTCTCGTCTTCGATGAGGTCGCTCATGACGCTCTCGCCGTCTCCGACGGGGCTGTCGAGCGAAACGTGGTCCTGGACGAGCTCGAGCAGCTTCTCCACTTTCGCCGGCGTGAAGTCGGCCTCGACCGCGATCTCCTCGATCGTCGGATCGCGGTTGAGCTTCTGGCCGAGCGTGCGCCGGGCGCGTGTCACGCGCCTCACCTGATCGGCGACGTGAACGGGAAGGCGAATCGTGCGACCCTGCTCGGCGAGCGCCCGTGAGACAGACTGGCGAATCCACCACGTGGCGTAGGTCGAAAGCTTGTAGCCCAGTGTGTAGTCGAACTTCTCGACCGCGCGGATCAGACCGAGGTTCCCCTCCTGGATCAGATCGAGGAGAGGCACGCCTGCCCGTGTGTAGTGCCGGGTAATCGACATCACGAGCCGGAGATTGCACTCGATCAGCCTGCTCTTCGCCTCCTCGTCGCCGAGATCCTTGCGGCGGGCGAGCTCGCGCTCCTCTGCATGGGTCAGGAGGCGACCGTTGCCGATCTGCCGAACATAGAGCTTCAGCGGATCCTGCGTGGTGGTCTCCGCCGCGTCGAGCGTCTCGTCGCCGGGTACCGGATCGAAGAGCGGCTCTGCGAGGTTGCCTTCCATGCACGACCTATCGGCGCCTTGCCTCCCCCACTTGAGGCATCTTTGGCATCCACGAAGGAATCTCCATCCGAACTGCGTACAGAAACCTCATCTTCCGCCGATACCTTCAGTACGAGATGTTCGATTCAGGAGACCGAGTCCTCTGATGTGCGGAATCGCGGGATACAGCCTTGCTGCCAGCTCGCCGGTCAACCGGACGCTGGCCGCGCAAGCGCTGCTCGCGGGAATCGCCGAGCGAGGCGCGGACGCCGCCGGATATGCCCACCGCGGCGTCACGTCTGCCGTTGCTATTCACAAGCAGCGCACGGGCGCGACGGCGTTGCTCGACGAGATCGAGCTCCCGGCCGACACCAGCGAGGCCCTCGTCCACGTGCGCGACTACACCAAGGGCCACCCCACTCTGCTCGCCAACAACCATCCGATCAGGCACGGCTCTATCGTCGGGATCCACAACGGTGTGATCGCGAACGACGAGGAGATCTTCACCCGCCACACGATCGAGCATGCCGAGCCCGGGATGACGGTGGACTCGGAGGCGATCTTCGCTCTGGTCGAGCGGTTTGGCGCTGATCACTCGGCTCTGGAGGAACTGCGTGGAACGATGGCGACCGCCTGGATGGACGAGCGCAGTCCACGCGGGATCCACCTCGCCCGTGGCGTTGCGCGACCCCTCTGGATCGGCCGCACGCGGCGCGAACTGTTCTTCGCCTCGACCAAGTCCGCCCTCGAGGTGGTCGAGAGCACGTTGCGCCTCACGTTGCGCAAGCACGAGGTTGCCGAAGGACGGCTCTTGCACATCGCCGACGGCACCATCCTGACCGAGAGGCGATTCCGCCCGGATTTCTCCTATCGCAACCGCACGACGGTGCAGCCGGTCGCGACACCGCACGAGGGCGTCTCGTGCCTCGCAAGGCTCTCGACCCTCGTCGCGTAGCCCGCTGCGCGGGCGACGCATCCGCGCAAGCGTGTGCGTCGCCCCTACGGCGGGAGGGAGCCGTCCGGGCCGACGGTGATTCCCTCTGCCCGCAGGCGCTCGCGGATCAGGAACTGCAGCGCCGCCCACGGTCCGACATCGATGTCGATGAGCCGGTAGACCTGCCACTCCGACTGGAGCTCCGGCCTGCTCTTCCGAGCCTCCTTCCAGTCGGCCATCTTCGGTAGGCGCCCGAGCTCCCGCGCCAGCGCTGCCCCATGCTCGACGGCGCGCTCGAGCCTTTCGTCTCCCACAGGCACGTCGAATCCGGCCTCGCGAAGCGCCTCCGTCAGTGAGCCGAAGGTGTGCCAGATCAGCGACTTCGACGCCATCCGCTTGCGATTTGCGTCCAGATCGCGCGCCGTCGGCGTGCGCCCGAGCTCCTGGCCGAGCTCCCGAAGCTGCTCGAGGAGCTCATCGCGACTGATGAAGCGGCGTGGCGTCAGCCCCGCAGCTCGCTTCGCCGCGTTCCACGTGCCGAAGTGCTCGATCACGGTCTGGGGATGGAGCCCCGCCTCCGGATCGGCTGCGAACTCCCGCATCGTCGGGGACCGTCCGAGCCGCTCCGCGCTCGCGCGCAACTCCTCGAGGATCTGCTCGTCGCTGTAGCGCCGTCTGATGCCTGCGCGAAACTCCGCGAGAGCCTCCTCGTCGATCCCGGCGAGGGCCGGATGTCGGCGACGGGGCCTGGACATATGCAATCACTGTAGAGCAATCTGCGATATTTGCAAGTGCGCCAGAACGCAGCTGTTTTCGCGCTGCCGGGTAGGCTCGGAGCCGATGGGAGTGCGCCTCACGGTCGAAACCTCTGCGGCTCGCCTGGTCGGGCGGGTCTCGCGTGCCGCCGGGCGCGGCGGCGGCACGACGTTGCCCGGAAAGCTGCTCTGGAAGGTCGATCCCGACGCGATCGACGCCCTCGCTGCGCGACGGCCCTCGGGGGTCGCGCTCGTCTCTGCCACGAACGGCAAAACGACGACGAGCGCGATGCTGGCACGGATTCTCGGCGGCCGCTACCGGCTCGCCTGGAACAACTCCGGCGCGAACCTGGCATCCGGCGTCGCCTCCACACTCCTCTCCGCCCCCTCGGCCGAGCTGGGCCTTCTCGAAGTCGACGAGTTCGCGCTCCCCGAGGTCATGCGCCGTGTGCAGCCGCGCGTCGTCTCGCTGGGGAACCTCTTCCGCGATCAGCTCGACCGCTACGGCGAGCTCGAGCACATCGCCGAGCGCTGGCGTGACGCCGTCGCGACGCTCTCCCCCACCTCGACGATCGTCGTCAATGCCGACGATCCTCTGGTGGCGGATCTCGCGGATGGACGCCCCCGTGCGCTGCGGTACGGCCTCGACGATCCGCGCCTCGCCCGCCCGGGTCTGCAGCACGCCGCCGACTCGAAGTACTGCGTTCGCTGTGGTAGCCCGTACAGTTACGCCGCCGCGTACGTCGGCCATCTCGGCGACTATCGCTGCCCTGCTTGCGGCCATGCTCGGCCGCCCCTCGACATCGCCGCCCGCTCGATCGACCTCCAGGCGCTCGACGCTTCCGCCTTCGACCTCGTCACACCCGCCGGTACGGCACGGATCAGGCTTCCGCTCCCCGGCCTCTACAACGTTTACAACGCGCTCGCGGCCACCGCGACTGCACTCGCCCTCGACGCTTCACTCGACGAGATCGTGGCGGGGCTCGGAACGTTCAGCGCCGCGTTCGGCCGATTCGAGCGGATCGATGCGGGTGACCGGCAGATCCTGATCCTGCTGATCAAGAATCCCGCAGGCGCCAACGAGGCTGTCCGCACGCTGGAGGAAGGCGGCGTGCCCGAGATACTGTTGATCGCTCTCAACGATCGGATCGCCGACGGCCGCGACGTGTCGTGGATCTGGGATGTCGACTTCGAGCCGCTGCTGGGTCAGGTCGGGAGGATTGTCGTCAGTGGGGAGCGCGCGGCAGAGCTGGCGCTGAGGTTCACCTACGCTGGCTTCTCCCCGGCACAGCTCGAGGTGATTCCTGACCTTCGCGAGGCGCTCGACCGCGGTCTCGACCTCACCCCGGCGGGCGGCGCGCTCGGCGTCCTGCCGACCTACACCGCGATGCTCGACCTTCGCGCGATTGCCGTTTCCCGTGGCCTCGTGCGCCCGTTCTGGGAGGAGTCGTCATGAGAATCCGGGTGGCGCACCTCTATCCGGACTACCTCAACATCTACGCAGACAGGGGCAACATCGCCGTCTTCGAGCGCCGTGCCGCCCTGCGGGGGCATGCGCTCGAGATCTCGGACGTGGAGCCCGGTGGCTCCTTCGAGCCGTCGGCGTTCGATCTCATCTACGTCGGCGGCGGCCAGGATCGCGAACAGGCTCTTGTCGCTCCCGACCTCGCCGCCCGGGGTGACCGGATTCGCGCAGCAGTCGGCGAGGGGACAGCGCTCCTTGCGGTGTGTGGTGGGTACCAGCTGCTCGGACGCGGCTACCGCGGCCGGGACGGATCGACGATGCCGGGTGCTGGGCTCTTTCCCCACGCGACGGTCGCGGGTGAGCAGCGTCTTATCGGCGACGTCCTTCTGGACGTCGACCTCGACGGGATCACGACAACGGTGGCGGGCTTCGAGAACCACGCCGGCCGCACCGTGCTCGACCCGGGTGCGACGCCGTTCGGTCGCGTCGTCGCGGGGCACGGGAACGACGGAACGTCGGGGTACGAGGGCTGCCGGGTCGCCGCCGCGATCGGCACGTACCTTCACGGCCCTCTCCTTCCGCGCAACCCTGTCCTCGCCGACTGGCTGCTCAGCCGTGCGCTCGTGCACGCTGGAGAGGACGGAGATCTGGAGCCGCTCGGTGACGAACTGGAGCGCCTCGCCCATGCAGTCTCGGCCGCTCGAGCTCGATCGCGCGGCGGGCGCTAGACCTCAGTCCTCGACAAGCCGCCGTTCGAGCCGTTCTATCTGATCGTCCGTGAGACCTGCGTCGATGAGATACGCGCTCGCGCCACCCGCCTCGCGAACCCAGCCGAGGACTTCCTCCATCGTCTCCGCCGGAGAGAGCGCCGATCGCATCCTCGCCTCACGCACGCCGTCATCATCTGCTCCGGCAACCCATTCGTCGAAGAGGCCACTCATGTTCGCTGCGCTCGCTGCGTAGTCGGCGGCGATCGTCGCGTCGGGAACGTCGGCGACGCCCAGCACGAGCGCCGAGACGATTCCTGTCCTGTCCTTTCCGGCGAAGCAGTGGATCAGGACGCCGTGGTCGTCGTCCGCGTCGGCGACGGCTGCCACCGCAGCCGCAACCCTCTCCGGCGCGCGCTCGAGCGTCCGGATGTACCCGGCGGCGAAGACCGAGCCCACATTCTCGGCCGCCACGAGACGCTCGTCGAACGCCCGCGCAGCGTCGGGATCGTGGCGACCGAAGAGAGAGATGGCTATGACCTCCACGTCTGCGTGCGCGTCCGCTTCGTCCGGTGACTCTCCTTCGAAACGGAGATCGATGACGCGCCGGATCCCGTGATCGAGCGCCGCCTGCCAGCCGGCCCCGGTGAGCCGACGCACGTTGTCCGCCCTCACGATGGCGCCGTGCCGTGTGCGGCCCCCTGAAGCGGTCTCCAGCCCTCCCAGGTCGCGGACGTTGAAACACCCGTCCCAGGCGAGCGAGCGCTCTACGGAGCCCACAGCGAGCCGAGATAGACGCAGGGATCGCCGGGCTGAAAGCGACGAAGGAACCGTCCGATGGGAGGATGCAGCGACAGGCCTTCGAGCTCGTCGAGGTCGAAGAGCCGGTGGCCGCGTACCGCCTCGTCCCGCGAGACGACATCTGCGAGCGAGCCGGTCAGCTCTCCGGCAAAAATGATGTGCACGACGTGCTTCGACCAGAGGCTCCGCTCCGGGGAGATCGAGTCGACGATCACGACGGGGCCTTCGACCGGAATCTCATCGCCACCCTCGATCAGGCCCGTCTCCTCCGCAAGCTCCCGCTCGAGGGCCTCGGTGAGGGTCTCACCGCTACGCACTCCTCCACCGGGTAGCAACCAGTTGTCCCTGCCCCGCTTCTCGTGCCGGCAGAGCAGGATGCGCCCGTTCCAGCGGAGGATCGCCGAGACGCGGATCCGGGGCTCTGGCCTCACTGCAGCCCTGACGAGCCGAAGCCACTGTCACCGCGCGCAGTTTCTGTGAGGTGCGTTACCTCGACGACCTCCGCCATCGCAACGGGCACGACCAGCAGCTGGGCAATCCGCATGCCCGGCTCCACCGTGAACGGCTGCTCCTTGTCCGTGTTGAGCAGGATCACGCGTACCTCGCCGCGGTAGCCCGCGTCGATCACCCCGGGTGCGTTGACCGTCGAAAGACCGTGGCGCAACGCGAGACCGGAGCGTGGCACAACGAACCCCGCATGTGCCTCCGGGATCGCGACGGCGATCCCGGTGCCGACGATGGCACGCTCCCCGGCCCCGATCGTGACCGTTTCGCAGGCGGCCAGGTCTAGCCCTGCGTCTCCGTCGTGGGCTCGTGTCGGTAGCAGAGCGCCATCGCGGACCCTCGTGACTGGCAGTTCGATCATGTCGTCGCCGCAGACCCCAGGTCGTCACCCGCGATCAGATACCGGGCGAAGCGCCGGCTGTCCCGGTGCGAGAGCTTGGCGCGGATCAGCACGCCCTCGTCGGTGTCGCGTCGCTCGTCGATCGGCGCTCCCAGCGCATAGAGGGCGGAGAGAGCGGTTCCCTCGTCGTAGGGCACGAGCAGGCGGACATCCTCGTAGCGGTCGGCGAAGAGGGTTGCGACGCTCCCGCGCAGCTCGTCGAGGCCCTCTCCTGTCACGGCCGAGACGCGTAGTGCCTCGGGAAACCGGTTCGCGATGCGGCGCTCCGCGAGCGGATCGAGCCGGTCGATCTTGTTGAGCACCAGGGTGATCGGCAGATCCTCGCCTCCGATCTCCATGAGCACGGTGTCGACGGCCGCGATCTGCTCGCGCATCCTGTCCTCCGGCAACGACGCGTCGACGACGTGGAGGATCAGGTCGGCGACGAGCGTCTCCTCCAGGGTCGAGGCGAAGCCCTGGACGAGCTGGGTTGGGAGACGACGGATGAATCCGACCGTGTCGGTGACGAGGTAGCGCTTGCCGTCGTAGTCGAAGCCACGCGTCGTCGGGTCGAGCGTTTCGAACAGGCGATTCTCGACGGAGACGTCGGCGCCCGTGAGG
>JANOFZ010000064.1:0-4142 GCA_031413935.1 Thermoleophilia bacterium
ACGGCGCCGAAGCCCGTCATCACACCGCACCCGAGGAGCGCCGCCTGCCAGAGCGGCAGCCCCGGCGGGAGCTTCACTGCACCGTGGCCATCGATCACCGTGTACTCCGCGAAGCAGGCTGTCATCAGTCCATGTTGCAGCATCGTCCCGTCGGGCAGTCCCAGACGCGACGTGCCGTCCATCAGCGTTCCCCTGCCGCCATTCGTGCCGGCGGGGCCGCACATGTTGAATCGCCCCGCGAGACAGGCGGGGCACTCACGACAGGACGGGACGAACGAGAAACCGACCGGATCACCGACCGCTACGTGCGTGATTCCATCCCCGACGGCCTCGACGACACCGGCTCCCTCGTGGCCGAGCACCATCGGCCAACGACCGTCGCCGAGATCGCCGTCGACGAGATGGAGATCCGAATGGCAGACGCCGGCCGCCGCAACCTTGACGAGGACCTCCCCCGCCTTTGGCGCGGCGAGCTCGACCTCCTCCACGGAGACCCTGCCCGGCTCGTGCAGCACAGCTGCCCGGATTCTCATCCGTCGATCCTCCACTGCTCGAGCGCATCGAGATCGGGAACGACGCCGAAACCCGGGCCGGTCGGCGGCGCGATCGTCCCGTCGGGCGCGATCGTGATCGGAGCAGGCAGGAGCCAGTCGCGCCGCTCCGCTGACCACGCCGGAGGATCGAAGGGCACCTCGACATACGGCACCGTCGAGAACGCGAGCGCGGCGTGCAGATTGACGAGCAGGCCGTAGCCGTTCGACCACGTGTGCGGAGACCACGACCGCCCCAGCTGATCGGCCAGGCCGGCGGCGCGGCGGCAGCCGCCTATCCCGAGTGAGAGGACGACGTCGCACTGCAGAACGTCGATGCCGCCCCGGACGACGAGGTCGCGCGCCTCCTGGGCCGAGCGCACCATCTCGCCTGCCGCAAGCCGGAGGCTCGTCAGGCGGCGCAGCGCGGCGTAGCCGTCGAAGTCGTCCGTTCGCAGCGGCTCCTCGAGCCAGTAAATCCCGAGCGGCTCGAGCGCGCGCGCGACCTGGGCCGCTGTCGCCACATCCCAGCGGGGCTCGAGGTCGCCGGGCATCCGCCAGCCCTGGTTGGCGTCGACCATGATCTCGAGATCCCGCCCGACTGCTTTACGCACGGCTGCGACGACAGCCACATCGTCGCGCCAGTCCGCGTGATGGAAGCGAATCTTGACCGCCTGCACGCCCGCATCGCGGAGCGCCACACACCGACGGGCGCGCTCGTCGGGCTCGACGAGCTCTCCGCTCGACGCGTACGCGAGAAGACGGTCGGAGCGACCGCCAAGGAGCTTCCAGACGGGTTGTCCCGTCGCCTTGCCGACGAGATCCCAGATTGCGGCCTCTGCGGTCCAGGGGCGGGCGGCGTGGAAGTCGACGGTCTCCCCGATCTCGCGAACGATCTCCGTGCGAAGCGGATCGAGACCGACGAGGAACGACTCGAGCTGGGCGCGATCCGGCAGCGCATCCCCGCTCGCCCAGCCCGAGAGCCCTTCGTCGGTGTGGACACCAACGAGCGTTGCGACCTGATGGTCACGCGGGACGGGATCCCAGGCTGCGCGGAACGGCGGGTCGAACTCGACGCGGTAGCGCCGGGTTTCGACGGATGTGATGCGCATCAACTGCCGCCGTAGAAGGGGTTCGTGAGCGTGTCGCGCTCGAGCACGAGACGCGCAGCGGCATCGGGATCACGACCCTGCACGCACATTCCGACGGCCTTGCGCACGGCGGAACGGGCGGCCTCGCGCACTGCCATCTCGTCCTCCGCGTTCGCGGCGACCCAGATGGCCACGAGCACGAGGAGGTCGCCCGTCGCCTCGATCAGGCCGTCGGCAACAGCATCGAGCACGCCCTGGCCGATGCCGAGCTGAGCGGCACCCCAGGTGATCGTCTCGTGGTGTGGATCCGTTGCGGTCGCCTTGTTCATCATCAGCGTGGGCGGCCAGATCGGCTCGTACTCCTGCTGCGACGGGCCGACGCAGCAGAGCACCGGCGTGTGGCCCGGAGACGGGTGCGCGAACATCGAGAGCGCCGCTGCGGCAGTCGGGCTGCCGCGATGTGCGAGGACGACGTTCACATGGGTGCCGTTGGGTGAGAGCCCACCCCAGCCTTCGCCGATGCGACCGTCGAGGTCGCCGGGGCTCGCGGCGCTCATGCGGGTGTCAGATCGAGGACGACACGCAGCGCCTCGCCGGACTGCATCAGCTCGAAGCCGCGCGCAACGTCGTCGAGCGGGAGACGGTGCGAGATCAGGCGATCGAGCGGAAGCCGCCCGGTGCGATAGGCATCGAGCGTCGTGGGGAAATCCCGATCCGGTTTGGATGAGCCGTAGATCGAGCCGAGGATCCGCCGCTCCATTCGGGCGATCGTGACCGCCGGGAGCGTCAGGGTCGAATCCTCCCGGGGGATCCCGATCAGCACAGCGGCTCCGCGTTCGCGGGTCGAGAGGAACGCGGCGGTCATTGCCTCGGGCCGACCCGTCGCCTCGATCGCATAGTCGACGCCACCGCCCGAGGCCTCCCGGATGGCCTCCGCAGTCGCCTCCGCCGAGCCGGCCCAGAGAACGCTGTCGGTTGCGCCGAAGCTGCGAGCCGCCTCGAGCTTGCCGGGCGTCGCGTCGACGGCGATCACGGGCTCGGCGCCTACGGCAACCGCCGCCATCAGCGCCGAAAGGCCGACCCCACCGCACCCGATGATCGCGACCCGATCGCCGGGCCGAACGCCGGCCGTGTTCCAGACCGCGCCGACCCCGGTCGTTACGGCGCACCCGACGAGACCGGCGACGTCGAACGGAACGTCCTTCGGGATCACGACACACGACTTCTCGGGCACAACGCACGCCTCGGCGAACGTCGAGAGGAAGGAGTAGTGATAGACAGGCTCGCCGTCTCGAGAGAGGCGGGTCGTCCCGTCCATCAGCCCCCCTGTTTCCATGTGCGGCCAGGCCGAGGAGCAGAGCTGCGGCAGGTTGCGCGCGCACTCGGCGCAGGTACCGCACGACGGCGTCCAGGAGAGAGCGACGTGATCGCCGACAGCGACACGGGTCGTGCCCGCCCCGATCGCCTCGACGACACCCGCTCCCTCATGGCCGAGCACGGCCGGGCATCGCGTCTCCGCAGTCCCATCGATCGCGTTGTAGTCGGAATGGCAGACGCCGGAGGCGCCGAGACGTACGAGCGCCTCCCCGGGGCCTGGCGGTGCGAGATCGAGCTCCTGCACGCTGAACGACCCACCCGTCGCCTCGAGAACGGCAGCGCGAATCTTCACGGAGTGGCGACCGCCGAGGCTTCCGGCGGACCAGCCGCCTGCATTGCGCGCAACTCGTCGAGCGGGATATGGCAGCGCATCAGGTGGTTCTCCCCCACCTCGACGAGCGGCGGCTCGGTCTCGTCGCAGATCGCGCCGATCCTCCGCGGGCAGCGGGTGTGGAAGACACAGCCGCTCGGAGGGTTCGCCGCGCTCGGAATGTCTCCGTCGAGCTTGATCCGCACGCGCTCGCCACCATCGACGTTCGGCACCGCCGAAAGCAGCGCCTCGGTGTACGGATGATGCGGCCCCTCGTAGACGGTCTCGGAGAGACCGAGCTCCATCAGCCGCCCGAGGTAGAGCACGGCGATCCGGTCGGAGACATAGCGCACTACTCCGAGATCATGGGAGATGAAGAGATACGAGACCTGCTGTTTCGCCTGCAGCTCGACGAGCAGATTGAGGATCGCGGCCTGAACCGAGACGTCGAGGGCCGAGGTCGGCTCGTCGCAGACGACGAGCTTCGGGTTACCCGCGAACGACCGGGCAATTGCCAGGCGCTGCTTGAGCCCACCCGAGAGCTGCCCTGGTTGGGCGCTGACATATCGCTCGGCAAGGCGCACGGAATCCATCAGCTCGAGCGTCCGAGCCTCTGCGGCAGCCCCGGTCATGCCGGTCAGCTTCTTCAAGGATCGACGCATGATCTTGCGCACGGAGTGACGCCGATTCAGGGCGGAATCCGGGTTCTGGAAGACGATCTGCAACGCTCGCATGTCCTCTTGCGACCGCCCCTTGAGGGTTCCGGAAAGCTCCCGGCCGTCGAATCGGACAGAACCCGACGTCGGATCGACGAGGCCGAGAAGCGATCGCGCA
>JANOFZ010000065.1:0-7242 GCA_031413935.1 Thermoleophilia bacterium
TGCCATCAGATCCGCTAACACCTCGGCACCCCGATCGGAGCCCACTTCGACGACGAACCGGTGCTCGTCACCGACCAGCTCGGTGAGCGCGAGGTCGAATCCGCTCTCGGCACGAGGACCGGTACCCATGGAGACGCAGAAGCATGTGCCGCCCGGCACGCCGCAGTTGACGGCGACGAGAAATGCGCCCTCGCGACGCGCCGAATAGTCGCGATCGACGTACGCGCCCTCGATGAAGACTCTGTCCTGGATCGCGATCGCGTGCAGATCGCATGAGCGAACCCCGAGAAGAGCGAACGGCCGCTCAGGAGGGGCATCCTCGACGAACTCCGTTCGTCCCTCGTCGTCTCTACGGGCCTGCCAGAGCCGCATGCGCGCGGGCAGAAGCCATCGCTTCCACGACTGCGGGCCGACGGGGTAGCCGAATCGCGCCTCGTCGTCGCGTCGCTCGAGGCGGTACGTGGCGGCCTCCTGGATCTCCGTCCACCCCGCGGGCAGTTCGTCGGCCGACGCGATCTCCTCGTAGACGATCGCGCCTTCCCTGCGGGTCGGCCCGACGACGCAGTACCCGCGATCCCGGAGAACGCCGACGAGCGCGTGCAGGCCGTCGAGATCGATCACGGCCGGCGTGGGATGAGTCAGGAAAGCCTCCTCGGACACTGCAGACAGAGTGGATTCTGTCCGATCCCGGTGCATCGGTACAGCCCCGGCATGGTTTGCGGGAATCCCGCAGTTCGTCGGCGGCTTCGGCCGCTTGCGTCGTCGGCCGTTGTTCGTCAGCCTGGGTGGGTGAGCCAAGCCCTCGCAGTCGAGCGTCTGCGCCTGCGGGTTCGCGGGGTCGTCCAGGGCGTCGGCTTCCGGCCCTTCGTGCACCGACTGGCCCACCGCTACGGGCTCTCGGGGTTCGTGCTGAACGACGCGGACGGCGTTGTCGTGGAGGTCGAGGGCGACCCGGGCACGCTCACCATTTTCGTCGCTGCGATCGCTGCCGAGGCCCCACCGCTCGCGCGCGTCGCGGGGATCGATACGACCGCGTGCCCGCCCCGCTTCGATTCCGGGTTCGCGATCGTGCTCAGCGAGAACAGAGGCCCGGGACGGACGACACTCATCGCCCCGGACGCCGCGACATGCGACGACTGCTTGCACGAGCTCTTCGACCCTGCTGATCGCCGCTACCGCTATCCGTTCATCAACTGCACGAATTGCGGCCCCCGTTTCACGATCGTGACCTCCGTCCCCTACGACCGGCCGCGGACGACGATGGCAGGCTTCCCGCTCTGCGCCGCCTGCCGCAGCGAGTACGAAGATCCCGGCGATCGCCGCTTCCATGCCGAGCCGATCGCCTGTCCGGAATGTGGACCTCGGCTGACGATGCCGCTCGAGGAGGCTGTCGGTCTGCTGCTCGACGGGCGGATCGTGGCCGTCAAGGGCCTCGGTGGCTACCACCTCGCCTGCGACGCGACCGACGAGCAGGCCGTCGCCCGCCTGCGCACCAGGAAGCACCGCGAGGAGAAACCGCTCGCGGTGATGACCATCGCGCCTCACGATCTCGCCGAGCTGACGGCCGCAGAGGACGCGCTCCTCCCGAGCGTCGAGCGCCCGATCGTGCTCGTCCGCGGGCGGGCCGGCACCTCTGTTGCCCCATCGGTCGCAGCGGGCTCGCCTTGGCTCGGCCTGATGCTCCCCTACACCCCGCTCCACCACCTCCTCTGTCACGAGGTGGGCCGGCCGCTCGTACTGACGAGCGGGAATCGCTCCGACGAGCCGATCGCGATTGACGACGAGGACGCCCGGCTTCGGCTGGGCGAGATCGCCGATGCCTTTCTCTCCCACGACAGGCCCATCCATCGCCGCTGCGAGGACTCGGTCGTCCGTGCTCCGTTCCCGATTCGCCGCTCGCGCGGCTATGCGCCCGGGCCGCTGCCGCTCCCCGTGTCGGCGACAGCGCCTATCGTCGCGGTGGGCGCCGAGCTGAAGAGCACGTTCTGCGTCGCCCGCGGCTCGGGGGCCTTCCTCTCCCCGCACCTCGGTGATCTCGTCAGTGAGGCCGCCTACGTCGCGTTCCGCTCGGATCTCGCGCTCTACCTCGAGATGCTCGGTGTCGAGCCCGCGGCGATTGCCTGCGACCTTCATCCCGAGTACCTCTCAACGAAGTGGGCTCGCGAGCAGGGGCTGCCGCTCGTGGAGGTGCAGCACCATCACGCCCACGCGGCGGCCTGCCTCGCAGAGCACGGCGAGACGGGGGAGGCGCTCGCGGTAGTCCTCGACGGGACGGGGATGGGAACGGACGGAACGCTCTGGGGCGGCGAGGTACTTCGTTGCGACCTCGTCTCGTTCGAGCGGATCGCACATCTCGAGCCCGTGCCTCTGCCGGGCGGCGAGGCCGCGATCAGGGAGCCGTGGCGGATGGCCGCCGCGTATCTCGAGCGCGCGGGACGACCGATCCCGTTCGAGCGCTGGCCGCTCGTGCGCGAGAGCCTCAAGGTAAACGCGCCGCTGTCCTCGGGCGCGGGTCGCCTGTTCGATGCCGCGGCGGCGCTCCTCGGCGTGCGCGAGACGGTCAGCTACGAAGGTCAGGCCGCGATCGAGCTGGAGCAACTCGCCGGCGAAACGGTGGCATCGCCCTATCCCTGCTCCGTCGACGGCGGAGTGATCCGAGGCGCCGACCTCATTGCGGCCGCTTCCGACGACCTGGCGGCGGGCCGGCCGCGGGCCGAGATCGCTGCCGCCTTCCACGAAGGAGTCGCAGCGGCGTTCGCAATGGCGTGCTCGGCGGCAGGCCCGCCCGGAATCGTCGCGCTCTCGGGCGGCAGTTTTCAGAACCTGCGTCTGCTCGCCTCTCTCCGCCGCCTCCTCGAGGATGCGGGTTACCGCGTCCTCTCGCACCGTCTCGTTCCTCCGAACGACGGCGGCGTCAGTTACGGTCAGGCTGCTGTCGCAGCCGCAACGCTTGGAGCTTCGTAATGTGCCTTGGCATTCCCGGACAGGTGATCGAAGTCGTCGACCGCAACGCGGGGCTCGCGAGGGTGGATATCTCCGGCGTTCGACGAGAGATCAGCATCGCGCTCGTGGACGAGCCGGCCGCACCGATCGAGGTCGGCGACTGGGTGTTGATCCACGTCGGGTTCGCACTTGCGCGCATAGACGAGGACGACGCCCGCGAGACGCTGGCGCTGCTCCAGCGGGGGGCCGAGTTGCAACGCGAGCTGGATGAGCTACGCCTGGGGACTGTGTGACCGAGCTCGCGCCCGACCGCTGCGTCACGTGCTCCGACGAGGCCGTCGAGGCCGAGGTCGTTGCGGTCGACGGGTTGGAGGCGATCGTGCTCGTGGATGGGATGCACGAGCGGATCGCGGTCGACCTCGTCCCCGAAGCGGCCCCCGGCGATGTTCTGCTCTGTCACGCGGGCATTGCGCTCGATCGGGTCGGCGCCCAACCCGGGCGGCCGGCTGAAGCCGGTCACCGAGCCAGGGCCTCGTGAAATACGTGGACGAATACCGGTCGGCCGAGCTGGCGCGCGGTCTCGCCTCGGAGATCGCCGGGCTCGTGACGCCCGGGGAAACCTGGCGCGTGATGGAGGTGTGCGGCGGCCACACGCACGCGATCTACCGCCACGGCCTCGAAGACCTCCTGCCGCCCGAGGTAGAGCTCGTGCACGGGCCGGGCTGTCCCGTGTGCGTGATCCCGATGGGTCGGGTGGACGACGCGATCGCCCTCGCCGAGGAGCCGGCAGTGACGCTGGCAACGTTCGGAGACATGATGCGAGTGCCCGGCGGACGCGGGTCGCTGCTCGAGGCGAAGGCACGCGGCGCCGACGTCCGCATGGTCTACTCGCCGCTCGACGCGCTGGCGCTTGCCGCGAAGCTGCCCGATCGGCGCGTCGTCTTCTTCGCGATCGGCTTCGAGACGACTGCACCGGCGACGGCCGTGACGCTGCTGCGGGCCCGCGCGCAGGCGACGCCGAACTTCGCGGTCTTCTGTAATCACGTCACCATCGAGCCACCGCTTCGAGCGATCCTCGAGACGCCCGGGTTACGAGTCGATGCGTTCATTGGCCCAGGGCACGTCTCGACGGTGATCGGCACCGACGCCTACCGCTTCATCCCGGAGGAGTACGGCCGCCCGGTCGCTGTCTCAGCCTTCGAGCCGGTCGACCTGCTGCAGTCGATCGCGATGTTGCTGCGCCAGCGTGCCGAAGGACGATGCGAGGTCGAGAATCAGTACACCCGCGTCGTGCGGCCCGAGGGCAACGCCCGCGCGCTCGCAGCAATCGACGAGACGATGGAGTTGCGCGACGCGTTCGAGTGGCGCGGCCTCGGCACGATCCCGAGAAGCGCGATGCGCCTGCGCCCGGCGTTTGCCGACTGGGACGCCGAAGCGCTGTACACGATCCCCGGCGTGCGCATCGAAGACCCGAAGGCCTGCCGCTGCGGCGAGGTGCTGACGGGCCAGATCAAGCCGTGGGAGTGCGGCGTCTTCGGGACGGCCTGCACGCCGGAGCGTCCGCTCGGAACGTGCATGGTGTCGAGCGAGGGTGCGTGCGCTGCCTTCTACGCGTACGGCCGCCTGCGCCGTCCCGCCGAGGAGCCCGTTGGGGCGTAGGCGCGCCGTCCTCCGGGACGAGTTGATCACCCTCGCCCACGGTGCCGGCGGCAAGGCAACCAGGGATCTCGTCGAGGCGCTCTTTCTGGAGGAGCTGGGGAACGATGTCCTCTCCGTGCTCGGCGATGCAGCGGTGGTGCCAGGCGGAGATCGCCTCGCACTCTCGACCGATGCGTACGTCGTGCACCCGCTCGAGTTCCCGGGGGGCGACATCGGCGAGCTCGCCGTGAACGGAACGGTCAACGATCTTGCGATGGTCGGTGCGACACCTCTCTGGCTGACGGCCGGGTTCGTAATCGAGGAAGGGTTCCCGGTCGCCGCTCTCCGGCGCATCGTCGCCTCGATGGGCGCCGCCGCCCGAGCCGCCGGGGTCACAGTCGTCGCGGGTGATACGAAGGTCGTGGAGCGGGGTAAGGCGGACGGGCTCTTCGTGACGACCGCGGGCGTCGGGACGCTGGCCGACGGCGTCGACCTCGGCCCGCATCGAGTCCAGCCGGGTGACCGGGTGTTGTTGTCGGGCACGCTCGCCGATCACGGCATGGCGGTCATGGTGGCGCGCGGCGATCTGCAGCTCGAAGCGGAGATCGAGAGCGACACCGCTGCCGTGCACGAGCTTGCGGCCTCACTCGTCGCGCTCGGAGGAGGCCTGCGCTGGATGCGCGACCCGACCCGAGGAGGGCTCGCGACGGCACTGAACGAGCTCGCAGAGGCGGCCGGGCTCGCCGTCGTCCTTGAAGAGAGCGCCTTGCCGATACGACCTGCGGTCAACGCAGCCTGCGAGATCCTCGGCATCGACCCGCTCTACGTCGCGAACGAGGGCAAGCTGATCGCGATCGTCGCGACCGAAGCCGCCGACGAGGCGCTCGCCGCGCTCCGGTCTCATCCCCTCGGAGCGGAAGCCGTTCTGCTCGGTGAGGTGCGATCCGAGCCTGAGGGTCTCGTGCTCCTCGATACCGCACTTGGAGGAACGCGCATCGTCGACATGCTCGTCGGTGATCCGCTGCCTCGCATCTGCTGAATACCGGCGAAGCGAGCGACGCGCCGCCCGATGCGGGAACCCACTATCCTCTCATCGTGGCCGACGATTGGAGAGTGCGAGTCGAACTCGCGGATGAGGGAGCGCGGAAGGAATTCACGCGACTCCTTCAGGACGGGTTGAGCCCGCTCGGCGCCGATCTAGCGCAGCCGCTCCAGGGTGGGCACGTTTCGATCTCCGGCGACGACGAGAACCTCTTTGTCTACGCGGACTCGCCGCAGCAGGCCGAGAGCGCCCACGCCGTGATTCTCTCCGAGCTCGAGCACCACGGAGTCGTTGCGACAACGAGCACCGTCGAGCACTGGCTCGCGGACGAGGAGCGATGGGACAACGAGCCGGCCGACGACACGTGGGAGGGCGAGGTCACGGACAAGGGCTACGCCCCGTGGGAGGTGCGCGTCGAGTGTCACTCGCGCCACGAGGCAGTCGCGCTGGAGTCCACGCTCGAGAGCGAGGGGTACCAGCCCATCCGACAGTGGTCGCATCTGATCGTGGGCGCGGCCACTCGCGAGGAAGCCGATACGCTCGCAGAGCGACTGAACGGTGAGGTACAGACGGGTGGCGCTGTCGTGTGGGAGGAAGCGATCGACTCTCACGTCGTGCGTCCGTTCGTTTTCTTCGGCTAGGACGCGTCGCGGGCAAACGATGGATGCCGATCTCGACCCCCTCGAGCAGCACCTCCTCGCGGCACTCGCCGCGCTCGAGCCGTCCATCCAGGCCGGCCCCGCGGCACCCGGGGCCGAGACACTCTGGGCGGCGCAGATCGCGAGCCGCAACTGTGATTTCGCGGCGCGGTGGCTCCAGAAGGAGGGTCGTAGCTTCTACACGATCGGTTCGGCGGGCCACGAGAGTAACGCCGCTGTCGCTCTCGCCCTCCGGCCGACGGATCCCGCGCTGCTCCACTACCGCTCGGGCGCGTTCTATCTCGCGCGCGCGACCCAGGTTGGCCGGGACGGCGTGCCGGACATCATGGAAGGGGTCACCGCGTCGATTGACGAGCCGATTGCAGGCGGGCGCCACAAGGTCTTCGGCCATCACGACCTTGCCGTGATTCCGCAGACATCCACGATCGCGTCACACCTACCTCGAGCGGTCGGCGTCGCGATTGCGATCGATCGCGCCCGGAAACTCGGCGTCGAGTGCGCGTGGCCGAGCGATGCGATCGTCGTGTGCAGCTTCGGCGACGCATCGCTCAACCACGCGACGGCGCAGGCCGCGTTGAACACGACTGCTCACGCGGCTCACCAGCACCTGCCCGTGCCTCTGCTCTTCGTCTGCGAGGACAACGGCCTCGGGATCAGCGTTCCGTCTCCCGAGGGTTGGGTCGCCGGAACGCTGTCGAGCCGACTCGGCCTGCGCTACGAGGTAGCGCAAGGGGACGATCCGGAAGCGGCGCTCGCGACAGCCACGGAGCTGGCCGCCTGGGTGCGCGAGCACCGACGCCCTGCCGTCCTTCACCTTCGCACCGTCCGCTACCTCGGCCACGCGGGCGCCGATGTCGAAGCCGCCTACCGCTCACCTCACGACGTGCGCGCGGATCTCGACCGCGACCCTCTGCTCGCAACGGCGATCTGGCTCGTGGCGACGGGCGCCCGGACGGGACA
>JANOFZ010000066.1:0-2744 GCA_031413935.1 Thermoleophilia bacterium
GCAGCAGTCGCTACAGCCTGGGCGTCGCAGACGTCCCCGAGCACCTGCTCGCACGTGAGCTCCGCGCTCCGATTCCGCTGCAACGCCACGACTTCGTGGCCGCACGCCACGAGGGCCGAGATCGTCGTCCTCCCGAGCAGACCCGAACCGCCGGTGACGAGAACGCGCACCGCTAGATCCGCCTCGACGCCCGCCCGCCGGCGAGCACCTTCTCGGCGAAGCGGCCCAGCCGGATTCGATCGATCTTCGAGTTGTGGCGGCGGTCGACGGGGAGCTTCGGGACGGTGAGAACTGCGGCTATCGACTGCGGAGCAAGCGCGTCGCGGACGGAGCCATCAAGTGCCGAAGAAGCGAGACCGGCCTTGCCGTCAGCCTCGACGACAACGACGACCTGCTGGCACCCGTGCGGGCCAACCCCGGTGACCGCGCACCGCGATCCGACCACAGGCTCCGCAGCCACCTCGAGCGGCACCGACGTCACGGGACCGTCCACCGTCCAGACGACGTGGACGAGTCGGCCCTCGACCCAGAGATGGCCGTCCGCATCGACGTGACCGACGTCACCGGTGCGATGCCACTCCGTTCCATCCGCATCGAACGAGCGAGCGTGATCGTTCGTCGCCCAGAGCCCGTCGTACCCGACTGACAGCCAGGGAGCGCTGACGACGATCTCGCCCGTCCTGCCATCGCCTCCCTCGAGCGGCTCGACCTGGATCCCGACGCCCGCGAGTGGATGACCGACGCACACGCCCTGACCGACTCCGACCTCGTCGAGCTCCACCAGCTCGATGTCCGCCACCGACAGAACCTCGGTCATCCCGTAGGGCGTGTGCAGCTCGGCCCGGGGAGTGAGACCCGCAAAGGCACGCAGGATCCGCGGGGACACCGGTGCGCCCGCGGAGAGCACGAGCCGTAGTGCACCGAGCGCCTCGCGGCCATCCGGCGACAGCCCATCCTGCGAGGCCAGCACGCCGTCGAGGGCGGCAGGCGCGGCGAAGAGGATCGTCGCATCGATCGAAGCACACGCGTCTGCGAGCGCATCCGCTCGCAGCGACGCGGGCTCGGTGATGTCGCAGTCCGGAACGGCCACCGGGATCCCGAGCGCCGGGCCGTAGAGAGCGAACGGGGCGAACGCAGCAACGAGGCGATCGTCCGGGCCGATCGCGTACCGCGCGCGAACCGCGTCGAACTGCGCTGCCATCTGTCGTGCGCTGTAGACGACCCCCTTTGCCGGACCCGTTGCCCCCGAGGTGAAGACGACGGCTGCAGTCGCGTCGGGATCGAGCACCCGGTCGGCAGCGACGGCCGAGAGCTTCGTTCCATCACCGCTGAGCGAGTCGATGTCGAGTCGACCCGCGGTCGGCACCCACCGAAGCGCCCGCGCGACGCCGAGCGTTTTCCGCGTGCCGAGCAGCCACCGCGGCTCCGCGCTCCGGAGGGCGCGCGCGAGCCCGCGTACACCAAGCCCTCGGTCAACAACGACCGTGACCGCACCGACCGTCCAACACGCGTACGCGGCGGCGATGAAGTCGGGCGGCTCGGGAGCGAGCACCGCCACGCGATCACCCGGAGCGACACCGACATTCCGCATCCCGGAGGCCAGATCCGCGACGCGCTGTGCGAGCGAAGCGAACGAGAGGGACTCGCCTCCACCAACGGCAACGGCGGTCGCCTGGTCGTCCTCGCAACGGACGAGCGCGGCCCATGGTGCTTCGGGCGTCGATTCGGCCGCGACCGGAGCGCCAACCGTCGGCGACCCGAGCCGCTCGATCCAGGCGTCCGCCACCGAAGCGACATCCTCCTCCTCGACGACGAGGTGACCGGCGAGCGGGAAGCGATGCAGCTTTGCCTGAGGCAACCGGCGGCGAAGATCGGCGGCGAACTCCAGGTGGAAGACAGGATCGCGCTCGCCCCAGGCGAGCAGGACCGGCGCATCGATCTCTGGCAGTCGAGCGGCGACGGCGGCGAGAGGCGCGAATGACGGATGAGCGGGCGTTGTCGGGATATCCGCGACGAAGTCGGCAATCGCGCTCCTGTCATCAGCCGATCGGTAAGGCGCGAGGTACCCAGCTCGAACGGCAGGGTCGATCCTGCCGTGGGCCGTCACGAGCGTCCCGCGAACGAACGCCGACGTCCGGCGGCAGCCGAAGTCGCGCAGGCCGCGTGAGCCGGCGAGGCGAATGGGCAGCGGCACACCTGTCGACGGCATCGCGACGCCGGTATTGCAGAGGATGATGCCCCGCACCCTGTCCCCGTGCTCCAAGGCCCAGCCAAGAGCAATCGGGCCGCCCCAGTCGTGTGCTGCAAGGACAACCGGCCCGTCGACTCCGAAGGCGTCGAGAATCCGCCCCAGATCGTCGACCCGCTGGGCGTAGCGCCGTAGGCCTGTGCGCTCGGAGAGCCCCATCGAGACCTGATCGATCGCGACGACGCGGTAGCGGTCACCGAGGCGGCGGTGGAAGGAGCGCCAGAGAATCGACCAGGTCGGGTTTCCATGCACGCAGACGACGGTCAGCGGCGACTCCGCTCCGGCGGGTGGCTCGGAGACCAGGGCGTGAACCCTCACCTCGACACCCTCGGCCAGGGTCACACGTACCCGCTGCGACCAGGCCGGATCGATACCCAGTCGCTCGAACCGGCCCGCCTCGAATGGCGCGGGCACGGATCTCACCAGATGATCTCGGCGACGCTCGCGTTCAGGCCGGATCCCATCCCCATGCAGAGAACGCGCTCACCGGCCGCGA
>JANOFZ010000067.1:0-6315 GCA_031413935.1 Thermoleophilia bacterium
TCGTGATCGGGCTCGTGCTCGGCGCAGCACGTGCCCATCGCATCCCGGTCGTCAGCCAGCTGGCTGCCGTCTACGTCGAGGTGCTCCGCAACACGCCGATCCTCGTTCAGATCGTCGTCATCTTGTGCGGGGTCCCGCAGATCGGAATCAGCTTCTCACCGTTCATGACGGCCTGGCTCGCCGTGACGGTGTGGGGCGGGGCGTTCAACACGGAGAACTTCCGCGCGGGATTCGAGGCCGTTCCGCACCGTTACCAGGAGGGCAGCCTCGCGCTCGGCTTCGGTCGACTCGCGACGTTCCTCAACGTCACGCTCCCGATCGGCGCCCGCATTGCGTTGCCATCGTCGATCAACACGTACATCTCCGTGCTCAAGAACACCTCGCTCCTGACGGCGATCGGCTACGCCGAGTTGACGAACGTCTCGCGAAGCATCGCCGCCGTCACCTTTCGCGACTCTGAGATGCTCCTCGTCGTCGCTGTCACCTACCTCATTCTCGTCTGGACGTTGTCTGCGGTGATGCGTGGCGTCGAAGCGCGGCTGCGGCTCCCGGAGGCCTCATGACCGTCCCGGACTGGGTGACGCCGGTCGCCGAGTACATCTTCCGAGAAGGACTCCGGGAGACGCTGCGTCTCGCCGCGATCGCGGTCGTCACGAGCACGGCTCTCGGCGTCCTGCTCGGAACGCTGCTGACGATCCGATCCCGGCCACTGCGGGCAGTGATCCGGGTCTACATCGAGGTGTGGAGGGGGTTGCCGATTATCGTCACGATCTTCCTCCTCTACTTCGCGCTCCCCGGTCTGGTCGGTATCCGGCTTGATGCCTTCGCTGCCGGAGCGATCGGTTTGACGCTCTGGGGGAGTGCCCAGGTTGCCGAGGCGACCCGCGGAGCCGTCGAATCGATCCCCAAAGACCAGCACGAGGCCGCTGCAGCGCTCGGGTTCGGGTGGCTCGGTCGTCACCGCTACGTGATCCTCCCTCAGGCGTTGCGGAGGCTCCTTCCACCGCTCGTCGGGTTGCAGGTAAACGTGATCCAGAACACGACGATCGCTGCCGTGATCGGCGTTGCCGAGGTGCTCGAGGCAGGGAATCGCTCGGTCGAGCGGCTGACCTTCTCGACCGCGGAGTCGCACGCGTTCGAGATCTTCGCATTCGTGATGGTGATCTTCTTCGTGATCTCGTTCCCGCTGACCCGGCTGTCGGCCTACCTGGAGCGTCGGCTCGTCTAGTGCGGCATCTCAGAACGTCACGCCCTGTTTGCCCCTGAGGCTGGTGGTTGCTGTGCCCTGTCCCGGGAGAGGCTGCGCCGTCTCCCCTACGGGTTACCGAGGAAACGTCTGGGGACGGCGC
Organism: Thermoleophilia bacterium; assembly: GCA_031413935.1. Classification (GTDB taxonomy): domain Bacteria; phylum Actinomycetota; class Thermoleophilia; order Gaiellales; family Gaiellaceae; genus Gaiella. The sequence goes on from JANOFZ010000067.1 coordinate 1,350, forward strand.
ACTAGGCCCTGACCAGTCCAAGCCGATCGCGGCCGGCCGCGGCGGTCCATTCGGCCAGCTTGTCGGCTTGGGCTCCGGTCAACTGCTGCTCGAGTCTCCACTTCCAGTTGCTGCCGTTCACCGTGCCGGGACGATTCATCCGCGCCTCGCTGCTGAGGCCGAGAAGATCCTGGGCCGGGATGATCACGAGCTCGTTCTCAACGGCAAGCACGTTCCGCAACAGAGCCTGGTGCTCCAGCTCGCTGGAGGTCGCTCCCGCGGCGAGCTGCGGTTGGTTTTCCCTGCCCCAGCGTTGCCACCAGCCTGCAAGCGTATCGGAGTCGTGGGTGGAGGTGTACAGCACGGAGTCGGTTCGCCAGTCGATGTCCGACACGCGTGCCACGACGTTCATTCCGGGCAGGTCGACCGCCTCGCGTAACGCCACAACGTCCGGAGTGATGTGGCCGAGATCCTCGACGATCAGGGGTAGCCCGCCGAGCCTCCCGCGGGCCGCGTCGAAGAACGCGATCCCAGGCCCCTCGCCCCAGAAGCCCTTCGAGGGGTCTTTCTCGTCGAGTGGCAGCTCCCAGAACTTCACGAGGCCACGGAAGTGGTCGATCCGCAGGAGGTCGAACAACTCGAGCTCTCGCTCCAGTCGCGCGAGCCACCACGCAAAACCGTCGGCAGCGTGGGCCGGCCAGTCGAACACGGGCATTCCCCAACGTTGTCCCTCTGGATGATTCAGCGACGGTGCAGCGCCCGCGACCACGGAATGGTCGAAGAGGTGAGGATGTGTCACGGCGTCGCACGAGTCACCCGCAACGTAAAGTGGGATATCGCCGATCAGGCGGATCCCACACTCGTTTGCGTAGTACTTCAGCGATAGCCACTCGCGCTGGAAGCGTGTCTGCGCTCGCCGCTCGGGCTCGCCCGCGAATCCCACCCATTCCTCGAGCCAGTCTCCCTCCGGGGCGCCGTCATCACCCTCGCCGCTGTCGTAGTACCGCGTGCCCGGAGATGCGAGCAACCCCTCGTACCCGGCAAAGGCAGACCTGGACGAATACGGGGAGCCCTGCGCGTCGGGTATGTGGAGCGGCAGCAGTTGCCACCAGGATTGCCCTGCCGCAACAAGCCAGTCGACGAAGCGGTAGGCGTCTTCGTCGAGCCTGCCAGAGGGAAGAGAGGTCACGTGCAGCAGCACGCCGCTTGAGCGCACCGTATTCCCCAGACGACGCACTAGTGCGCTGTCCGGGGAATACGGTGCTGTTCGGGCGAGCGAAAACCGAGCAGCGCGAGAACGCAGGGAGCTAAGAGAAACCGCGTTGGTACCAGACTTAAGTCTGGTACCAACACCTCTTCCTCCTGTACGGGTGCGACCGAGGACGAAGCGATGCGAAGCGTTTGCAGCCGGCCGAGCCGTGCCGTATTCCCCGGACGGTGCACTAGCGCCCGAGAGCCTGCGCGATCGCGGCGACATGCTCGGGGGTCGAGCCGCAGCACCCGCCAACGATGCGCACTCCCTCGTCGACGTAGCGCGCTACGTGCTCGGCCAGCATCTCCGGCCCTGCTTCGTACACGACCTCTGCCCCGACGATCTTCGGCACGCCGGCGTTGGGCTTGACCCACACCGGGGTGTCGCCTGCCGCACCGAGAATCTCGGTCACGACGAGGTCGGCGTCGGCGAGCGATCGGCCGCAGTTCGTTCCCACCGCAGCAATGCCGAGTGGGAGCACCGCCGCGACGGCATCGGTGGGGCTCAAACCCATCATCGTCCTCGTCCCCATGTCGAAGCTGAACGAGACCACCAGCGGAAGATCGGTCACGCCCTGAACGCCCTCGACGGCCCAGACAGCCTCCTCGACGGCGAAGATCGTCTCGATCACGAGCAGGTCGACGCCGCCGTCGGCGAGCGCGCTCGCCTGCTCGGCGTACGCTGCGACGGCAGCTTCGCGATTCAGCAGCCCGTAGGGCTCGATCAGCTGACCGGTCGGCCCGAGCGACCCGGCAACGAGTCGATCGGGCCCGGCACCCTCCCGGGCGAGTTCGGCGGCGAGGACGTTCACGTCGCGTGTCCGCCCGACGAGTGGCCCGTCCGTGAGGCGAAGAGGCGTCGCCCCGAAGGTGCACGTCAGGACAATGTCGGCGCCCGCATCGATGAAGGCACGGTGCAGCTCGATGACCTTCTCGGGAGCCTGAAAGAGCCATTCCTCGGGGGCGAGGCCGGGCTCCATGCCCATCGTCTGGTAGTTCGTGCCGGTGGCGCCGTCGGCAATCAGCGCTCGCCCCTGGGCGAGCAACGCGCTGAACGATCGTGCTTCGGTGGTGCTCATTCTCGTCTCCTCCTCGCTCGACATCACCCCGGGTGTGGCACCTTGCGCGAACGCAGGTTGCCGAGGCATCACGGGGCCGGGGCCCTCAGCCTCTCTCGATGCGGAGCGGCGGTGGCACCGCGTCCGAGCCCGTACGTTACCGGCGGCGGCTAGACGGAGTAGATGCAGATGAGCTGCGGAGGTGCGCCGTCGGTTTCGCGCACGTCCGCGACGGTCCATTGTTCGCCGTCAACCTCGATCAGCGTGCCCTCTGCGATGCCCGCGACGAGGTCGAGCGAATATCGTCGAGGGCTACCTGCGAGCAGGACGACCTCGTACGTCGTCTGTTGATCGGCTACGCGGTCAGCGACTGCCATGCGGTCATCCCGTTTCGCGGTAGTCGGCGCCTGAGGTCGGGTTGAAGTCGGATGCCGAGCGCTCATGACGCTCCGGGGTCCTCATCCAGTTGTCGCGCTCGATGCGGTGGATCTCGACGACGATGCCGTCGTCGAGCTCGAAGAGGCGGAGGCGGCGGAACCCGACCTTGGCAAGCACGCGCGCCGAAGCGACGTTCTCGACACGACAGCGACCGATCAGCTCCGCAACCTGGCAACGATGGAACGCCTCGTCTCTGGCTGCGATGCCGGCCTCGGTCGCGATTCCCTCACCCCACCGCGACGGCTCGACGAAGTATCCGAGCTCGATGTCCTCGTCGCGCGATCCCTTGTTCGGGCCCACAGGCGAGAGCTCGACGAAGCCGAGCCACTGCTCCGTCTCGGCCTCGATGATCGCGCGCTTGCCGAAGCCGTTGAGCCTCCACTCCTCGAGCGACCGCTCGTGTTGCTCGATCGCTCGATCGAGGTCGAGCGGTTCCGGGCGGATGTAGCGCGTCACGTCAGGATCACGCATGAACTTGGCGAATCGCTCGAAGTGGGAATCGTCCCACGCTTCAAGGCGGAGACGTGTTGTTTCGATGACGCTCTGGACGTCGGTTTCGGTCTGGCGAGTGGCCATGGATGTCTCATCGGCGTTTTCGGCGTCGAGCTTTACGCCTACCGGGTGAATCCATCATCTAAAGGCTAGCGCTGGCAATCAGTGCATCTATCGGAACGACCTCGAGGGCCCGTTCGTGGGTGGCACCGAGAACCACGGGTGCGGCGACGCCGGCGCGGTGTGCTTCGAGCCACCGTGAAGCGCACACGCACCAGCGATCGTCTGGCTTCAGGCCCGGGAAGTCCCACTCCGGGCGCGGGGTGGAGAGGTCGTTCCCCGTCTGTTGGCTAAACGCGAGAAACGCTTCTGTCATCACAGCACAGACGGTGTGGCTGCCGAGATCGTCGGGCCCGGTAGAGCAGCACCCGTCCCGGAAGAACCCGGTTACCGGCTCGTTCGAACAGGGCAGCAAGGTGCCGCCGACGACGTTGCGATCCGGATCCTTCTGCATCGCCCTACTCTGCCCGTTGACTCGCCCGTCTGCGCCGCATCAAGCCTCTGAGCGGCGCGATAGTCTCACGTCGTGAACGCAGACCCCGTTGAGATCCGGGTGCTCGGCTGCTTGATCGAGAAGCAGCGAACGACGCCTGATACGTACCCGCTGACCCTCAACTCGCTTCGGCTCGCCTGCAACCAGGCAACGAACCGCGACCCCGTCGTCGAGTACGGCGAGGAGACGATCCGAGAGGCTCTCCAGAGACTCTGGCGCAAGGAGTGGGCGCGCCTTGCCTCGGGTCAGGGAAGCCGCTCCGTGAAGTACCGGCAACTCGTCCAGGACACGCTTGCTCTCGCGGATGCTGAGATCTCGATTCTCTGCGTGCTGATGTTGCGCGGACCTCAGACACCCGGTGAGCTCAAGCAGCGGAGCGACCGTCTCCACCCGTTCGGTGGTCTCGCGGAAGTGGAGGAGACGCTCGAGCGGCTGATCTCGCGCGACCTCGTTGCTCGGCTCGCTCGGCGCCCCGGGCAAAAGGAGGAGCGCTACGTGCAGCTCCTCGGCGGGGAGGTCGACGACACCGCCGAGGCCGAGATGCCGCGGTCTGTCCTCGTCCGCGATCCACTCGAGGAGCGGGTCGCTGCGCTCGAGGTGGAGGTGGGCGCGCTTCGGGCGGCGCTCACAGACCTTGGCTTGTAGGCACCCGGCACCAGCAAGATCTTCGCTCGTCATGCAGAATTGTGACGTGGCCCGGCTGTGAGCTTCGACTACGACCTCCTCGTGATCGGATCCGGCCCCGCCGGACAGAAGGCAGCCGTCCAGGGCGCGAAGCTCGGCAAGCACGTCGCGGTCGTGGAGCGCCGGCACATGGTCGGAGGAGTTTGCGTCAACACGGGGACGATTCCGTCGAAGACGCTCCGCGAGGCCGTCATCTACCTGACGGGGTTGCATCAGCGAGAGATGTACGGCGCCAGCTACCGGGTGAAGGCCGACATCACCATGGCCGACCTCGGGGAGCGGACGAAACGCGTGATTGCCCGTGAGGTCGACGTGATCCGCGATCAGTTGCAGCGCAACCACATTGCCCTTCTTTCGGGGACGGCGCGCTTCGTCGACACGCACACGCTGAGGCTCGAGCTCGACGGTGATGCCGAGGAGCGGATCACGGCAGCGAACATCGTGATCGCCGTCGGCACTCATCCGACGCACCCGAGCGAGGTCGAGTTCGACGAGCTCACGGTGATCGACT
>JANOFZ010000068.1:0-2918 GCA_031413935.1 Thermoleophilia bacterium
CGACGCCGAGCGACAGCGTGAGGAGCACGAGAACGATGTCGAAGAGAACGACGGCCTTGATGCCGCCAACGGCGTCCGCCCCGTAGAAGAGCACCTGCGCCAGCCACTGCTGGTTCGTCCAGGTGCTGCCGTCGCCGAGAATGGTGATCGAGTCCGTTGTCGGCAGGCCGTTCTGCACGACCTCGCGCCCCGCCATGAGCGTCAGCCAGCTATCCCCGACGATCAACGACGGTGCGAGTACGACGAGCAGCAAAATGCCGATCACGCAGATGAGCAGCAGCGGGAAAGGGTTGCTCTCGGAGAGCCTCCGGACGCGGGACGGTGTCGAGGGCTGGATTTCGTCCACGATGCCAAGCATCTTCGACAAGTGCTCGGCTGTCGAGAGGCAAGCGGTCGGGTGCCCGGTTGGCGGAGGTTGTCAGGCGCGGCGCGCCGGATAGCGTTGTGCAGATCCTTGCGCTCCTTTCTCAGAGGCCAAGAGTCTCGTTTGAGAGATCGAAGGTGCCCCTTTCGGGTGTCTTGTATCATGTATCGATACACGATACAATGATGGGACACATGATTCGCCCAGCTGACATCTATGTGCTCCTCGGAGTTGCCGCGCGCGACGAGGGTGCGTTCACCTACCGGGAACTCGCGAACGAGCTCGGAATCCCGCATGCACAGGTGCAACGGTCTCTTGATCGAGCTGGGGCCAGCGGCCTGTATCACTCGGACAGGCACGGCGTTCACCGGGCGAATCTCGAGGAATTCCTGATCCACGCGCTCAGGTACGTCGCGCCTGCTTCGCTCGGAGCGGTGGTCGCCGGCGTCCCTGCGGCATGGGCCGCCGAGCCGCTTTCCGCCCGGATCGCGAGCGATGACGAGTTGCCTCCGGTCTGGCCGTCGGCAGTCGGGGAGGTTCGGGGCCGCGCGCTCGAGCCGCTTCATCCGGCAGCCGTCGACGCGGCGCGCACGAACCGCCATCTAGCTCGCCTGCTCAGTATCGCGGACGCGTTGCGCGTAGGCGACGCGCGTATCCGCCGCGAAGCGAAGGACATCCTTCCGGGCGAGCTCCGGCGTGCCGTGACATTCGGGAACGGTGATCGATGAGCCTCGCGCTCCTCGAGCTTGCCGCGGAGAGTCTTGGGCCAATCCTCGAGGAGGTGGCGTTCGTCGGAGGGGCAACACTTGTCCTGTGGCAGGACGAGCCGGGGGCACCTGAACCCCGGCCGACGATCGACGTCGACGTGGTCTGTGATGTCGCAACCCACTCCGAGTACAACGCACTCCGCGAGAGACTCGGTGAGAGGGGATTCACCGAAGTCATCGACGAACCCGTGATCTGTCGCTGGCACCACCGAGCGAGCAGACTCATTCTCGACGTCATGCCGACCAACCCGCAGATCCTTGGCTTCACGAATGCGTGGTACGCCTCGGGGCTAGCTGCTGCCATCGCGACACCGCTTCCGAGCGGTCGCGTGATCCATGCGTTCGATCCACCGCACCTCTTAGCGACGAAACTTGCCGCTTGGAATGGCCGCGGCCGGGACGATCTCCTCGCCAGCGCCGACGCCGCAGATGTCCTCACGCTCGTGAACGGACGTTCAACACTCATCTCCGAGATCGCCTCAGCTTCTCCGGAGCTCCAGCGATTCGTCAGCACAGAGGTCGGTGCTCTCCTCGAGCACCGGGATTTTGACTATGCGATCCTCGACGCGTCCAGCGAGTATGGATCGGCTCAGGCGGAACGCGCGCAGATCATCCGCGAGCGGATGAGCGCGATCGCCGCGATCACCTGACTGGCGCGTCCCGGTTGTTGACGTAGGGCGCGACGCGCATGCGTCGCCCGGGGGTGTCGCACGGCTCCGGAGAACGCGGACGACGGTCGAGGCTGCGCCTCGCCCTACGAGTCCGACCAGGATCTGTGCTGCCGGGGTGGCCGCGCATGATGATTGATCACTCACCTAGCCAGGCGGGCCGCCGAACCTAACCGAAGGTCAACCTCTGCCCTGCCGATAATGCTCGGAGTGGCTGCTCACGCCCAGACTCTTGGAACGAGATTCGCAGCTGCGCTGCGCGAAGCCCGGGCGGCGGACGGTGGCTTTGGCTTCTCCCACGCCGGCCCCGCCGAGGTCGAGCCGACGGCGATCGCCGCTCTCGCACTCGGCGACGCGGCAGCCCGGGAGTGGCTCGCCGCGGCACAGCGGCCCGACGGCGGGTTCGCGGCTCTCGACGGCCGTCCCGAGAGCCCGAGCGTCGGGGCGCTCGCGGCGCTTGCTCTCGACGATCGCCGAGCGAGCGCGAAGGCCCTCAAGAGCGCGATCGCCAAGCGCGCCACCGCCGTGGGCGAGAGCGGAGATGGCGACGGCGACGGCCGAGACGGCTGGGGCTGGACGGCCGACACGTACTCGTGGGTCGAGCCAACGGGCCGGATCCTGCTTGCGACCAAGATCCTGAATCCCACCGATGCAGCGACCCGCGCCGAGGCGATACGCATTCTCCGCGAGCGCCGTTGCCCGAACGGCGCCTGGAACTACGGCAACGCGAATGTGAACGGTGTCGACGTGCGGCCGTACGCGCAGACCACCGCGGTGGCGCTGATGGCGCTCCAGCACGAACCGCCGGGACTCGTTGCCCGGCCACTCCGATTTCTCGAGGCCCGCTGGCGCGATGAGCCCGGCGGTCTCACGCTTGCACAGACGCTTGTTGCCCTGCGGCTCCACGGCAGCGATGGAGTCGCCACCGAGGTCGGCAAGGCGCTGGGCGTCGTGTACCGGAAGACAGCGTTCCTCGGCAACACGCTCGCACTTGCCTGGGCGGCCCTCGCCACCGCACCCGATGAGACGCTCAACCGCCTCCGGAGCACAGCATGAGCGACCTCACGCGACGCCAGGTGGTGATCCGAGGCGCCACAGGCGTGGTTGCGCTCGCCTCCG
>JANOFZ010000069.1:0-2691 GCA_031413935.1 Thermoleophilia bacterium
CCATCGCCTCCAGGGAGTCCTGGCAGAGAATCGGTCGCCCGTCCGCACAGTGGGGGCAGGCGCCGCAGCCGGGTGCGAGGCTGAGCAGGACGCGCTGGCCGACGTGAACGCCGCGGACTCCGGGGCCGACGGCCTCGACGATCCCCGAGCCCTCGTGGCCGAGAACGACGGGCAACGTGTGCGGCCACTCCCCGTCGGCCTGTCCGACGTCGCTGTGGCACACCCCTGCGGCGACGATGGAAACGCGAACCTCGCCGAGTGCCGGCTCGCGGACGTCGATCGACTCGATCGTCTGTGGGGCGGCGAACGAGCGCAGGACCGCCGCGGTGGTTTCAACGGCCATTGCTGCGCCTCCTTGTGTGAGAGCTACGGGACACGGGGAAGAATGAGCGGAACACCGGCCCAGGGCAGGTCGAGCGCGAGAAGCGACCAGCCGAGCAGGCCCGCGATCGCGATCGTCCTGCGCTCGGGGCCGATGTAGGCCACGTTGGTCGGGCTGAGGAGCTTCTGGCCGGTCCAGTCCTCGATCACGGTGCCGAGACCGGATTCGGGGTGATAGCGGTAGATCACGTTCGGCTGGAAGCACGAGACAAGGAGCCCGCCCTCGACGTCACTCGCAAGTCCGTCCGGGATCGCCCGGCCGAGCTCGACCAGGACCTCGAGCGCCCCGCTCATCAGATCGATCGCCGCGATCCGGGGGGCGAAGCTCTCGGCGACGGCGAGCCGGCCGTCGCCGAGGAAGGCGAGCCCGTTCGGGAAGTGGAGCGGCGGCAGGTCCAGGATCTCGGGCGTGCCTCCGCCGGCGGGGATCCGCACGATCGTCCCGTCGCCGTGCTCGAGATCGAGCGAACCGGAGTCGGAGACGATCAGGTCGCCATTCGGCTCGAAGAGCCCGACGTTCGGCGTGCGAATACCGTCGGCGTAGGTCGCGAGCTCGGACGTCTGCGGATCGAAGCGGAGGATGGCGTTCTGCTCGGGCGCGCAGATGTAGAGGCGGCCGGATTCGTCCGAGGCGAGACCGAGCAGCATCCCGGCCTGCGTGTCTGCCACCTGCTCGAAGGACCACTGCTCGGACGCGTTGGCCGCGAACCGGTAGAGCTGCCCGGCCTCGCCGCCGGCCCACAACGCACCATCGGGCGTCTCGACGACCCCCTCCACGTGATCGAGCGGCTCACCGAGAACGCGCAGCGAGCCGACGGTCAGAAGGGGTGCGTCCGGCATCCGAGACATCATATGTCCGATCACATGGCTTTGTCCAGAAGCCTCCCGCTCAGCCCGGATCTACGCTCGCCGGGCCGTGTGACACCATCTCGCCATGCTCGCGAGAAGGATGGAGGGACGGCTCGCCCTCGTGACGGGCGCCTCGCGCGGGATCGGACGGGCGATCGCCGAGCGCTTCGCCGCGGAGGGCGCGGCGGTCGTCGTGAACGCGGTACAGGATCGGGCGGGTGCGGAGGCTGTTGCCGCCGGCATCGTCGCCTCGGGAGGGCAGTGCACGGTTGCCATGGGCGACGTCTCGGACGCCGAGGCCGCGGCGCGGATCGTCGCCGAGGCCGTGGCGGCCCTCGGAGGCCTCGACACGCTCGTCAACAACGCGGGCATCGATATCTCGGACGGAACGCAGAAGGTCGCCGACCTCCCGATCGAAGCGTGGGACCGTGTGCTCGCCGTCAATCTGCGCGGCGCGTTCCTGATCTCGAAGTTCGCGATCCCCCACATCCTCGAGCGCGGTGGAGGAGCGATTCTCGGAGTCGGCTCCGTCGCCGGCCTCACGGCCTGGAAGCACGACGCGCACTACAACGCATCGAAGGCCGGCCTCCACCTGCTCATGCAGACGATCGCGGTCGACTACGCGGAAGCGGGAATCCGCGCGAACTGCGTCTGCCCCGGCGTGATCGAGACGACGATGCATGCGCAGCACGTCGCGACCTCGCCGGGCGGGCAGGAGCTCGACGCCGAGATCCTGGCGCGGCATCCGGTGGGGCGCTACGGCCGGGTCGAGGAGGTCGCAGCGGTCGCCGTCACCCTCTGCGCCGACGAGAACCGCTTCCTCACCGGGGCCCTCGTCCCGGTCGACGGCGGCTACACCGCCGTGTGAGCGCGGGAGCGACATGACGCTCGTCGAGTTGACGACCCCGGAGCTCGTGGTCGGGATCGATGCTGGACGCGGTGGCGTCATCGCCTCCGCGATGGCGCGCCGAGTCGGGGTCGAGCTCCTCTTTCAGGCGCCGTGGCCTGCGGGGGCGTTGGAAACCGCCAGCCGGGACGAGGAGGCATGGACGACCGCCTGGCAGGGAGGTTGGAACCTCCTCTGCCCGAATGCCGGTGCCGCGTGCGAGGTCGAGGGCGTCCGGCACCCCTTTCACGGAGCCGCGTCGATCACTCCGTGGGCCGTCGTCGGACAGGCCCCGACGACGGTGCAGCTTCACTGGGAGAGCGTCGACGGCCTGACCGTCCAGAGGGAGATCTCGGTTGTCGCCGGGACATTGCGCGTCGAGAACGTCGTCACGAACGAAGGCTCTCGGCCAGTCCCGACCTTGCTGGTCGAGCACCTCATCCTGGGCGGCGAGGTTCTGGGCCCGTCGACGCGGATCCGGATCGAGACGGCGAAGGTGATCGCGCTGGCGAACGAGGGACATCGCACCGGCAACGAGGACGAGTGGTCCCTGATCGTCCGTGATGGAGGAACCG
>JANOFZ010000070.1:0-3789 GCA_031413935.1 Thermoleophilia bacterium
GATAGAGCAGCGCCTCGACAAGAGATGTCTTGCCGGTGCCGCGATGGCCGACGACGGCGACGTTGCGGATCTTTCCGGGCTCGATTGCGGCCATTGGCGTCCGTTCCTCCTCGCGATGTCTGGGTACCGCTAGTCTACGTCTCGGCGGCTTCGCGCATCCCGCCGGAGAGGCGAGCCTTGAGCCGGAGCACGGCCTTCGTGTGCAGCTGCGACACGCGCGATTCCGTGACGCCGAGCACCTCGCCGATCTCGCGCAGGGTGAGCTCCTCGTAGTAGTAGAGCGTGACAACGAGCTTCTCGCGCTCGGGCAGCCGTGCGATCGAGTCGCCGAGCGCCTCTCGCATTTCGTTCTGTTCCAGTGAGAACTCGGGATCGGGCGCGTCCTCGTCCTCGATCGTGTCGATCAGGGCGATCTGGTCGCCGCCACCCGACGGTGACCACAGCTCGTCGAGCGCAGCCATTGATGACCGCGAGATTTCCGAAAGGCTGTTCTCGAGCTCGTCCGTCGTGATCCCGACCTTCTCGGCGATCTCCTCGTCCGTCGGCGCCCGGTGGAGCCGGCGCTCGAGCTCTGCGATCGCGCGCTCGATCTCCCGTGCGCGTGTGCGCACCGAGCGTGGCACCCAGTCGAGCGAGCGAAGCTCGTCGATGATGGCGCCTCTGATGCGGCTGATCGCGTAGGTCTCGAACTTGATCTCGCGATCCGGGTCGAACCGCTCGATCGCACCGATCAGGCCGAGGAGGCCGTACGAGACGAGGTCCTGCTCGTCCACGTGAGCAGGCAACGTCGCCCCGAGACGACCGGCAACGAATTTGACGAGCGGCGCATACGTCAGGATCAGCCGGTCGCGCAACGCCTGGTCGCTCGTCTTCCGGTAATCCTGCCATAGCGCCTGCGTCTCACTTCCAGGCTTTACGGACACTGCCACAGAATACGCCGCGGAGGCCAGAAACCTTCTTTGCACCCCATCAAGCCTCTAGGGCCACGCCTTCCGTGCCAGGTCCGCCATCCACAACGCGAGTCCCGCAGAGGCGATCCCGACGATCAGCGCACGGCCGCCCGAGAGCACGGAATAGACCGCGAGCGCACCGAGAACGGCCGCGATCGTCAGGAAGAGAAGCGAGAGCAAGCGACGCTGCACGATCCCGAGGCTACACTGAGGCGTGCAACCCAGGGGCGTGGCTCAATTGGTAGAGCACCGGTCTCCAAAACCGGGGGTTGCAGGTTCGAGTCCTGCCGCCCCTGCTGACGAAAGCCCCGCTCAGGCGGGGTTTTCTGTTGCCTCTCCCCGTGACAGAATTTCCGACTTCTCGCGCTCTTTCGCCAGGAATCGAGATCGTCCTACGCGCAGCCGTCGATCGTTCCTCGACCCACGGCCGTCGCCGCATGACTGACCGTGACATGTGCCGCCCGGAGCCGCGCGAGAAGCTTGGGTGAGCGCCGGATCGACTCCACCGCGGCATCCTTCGGCTTCGGCCCCAGCAGGAGAGCTGCCTGGCACGCGGCTCGATCCTTTGCCGCGCTGACCCAACCAACCGCGTAGAGATAGCGGAGTGCGGGCCGGCGGAACGGCGCCCTGGCGTACGCGGCCCGCGCCTCAGCACCCGGGACACTCTGCCTGGCGGCCACCTTCGACACGAGCGCCGCCGCCTTGACATCGGTCGCCGGGAGCGCAGCAACGGAACCGAGCGTTCCACCCAGAGACGACGCAAGAATCGCCATCGCTGCGGTAATGCTGGCGTACTCGACCACAGGGTCATCGTGGTGTGGCTGAGATGAACTGTCAAGCGGCGCGGAAGCGACGCGACGACAGCAAGCATCGCCGCCCACTATGCTCGACTGCGTGCGCTGGCTTCTTCTCATCGCCCTGATCGTCTGGGTCGTCGCCGTCGTCGGCTGGGTTCATCGATACGGCGCTCGCTCCTACCTCAAGCTCGGTGTCGTGCTGGTGCTTGGCGCCGTGGTCGCGTTCGTCGGATTCCTCATCCTCGACCTCGTCTGGTGGGCGTTCGGCGGTCTGGCCGCGATGCTCGTCGTGCTCGGGTTGATCTTCAGCCTCGTCTACCTCCTCGATCGCCGCCAGGTCAAGGCCTTCGAGCAGGCGAACTGAGATCCGCGCACCCGGCGGACTGGCAGTCGTCTGCGCCGATGCGTACGCTCGCGGGTGCCCCCATCCGAGGAGAGCCCCGATGAGCATGCTTCCGCATCCGTTGACGGCGAGGAGCGGATGACGACGTTGTCGAGCCGAGTCGAACGCTCGGCCGATGGTTTCGCCGTACGCGCCGACCACATGCGTGCGCTCGTGGCGGAGCTCCGCGCGCGGACAGCCTTCGTGGCCGCGGGAGGCGGGGAGACTGCGACCGAGCGCCATCGCTCGCGCGGCAAGCTCACGGCACGTGAGCGCATCGACCTGCTCGTCGACCCGGGTACGGCGTTCCTCGAACTGAATGCTCTCGCAGCGTGGGAGATCTACGACGGGCAGGCGCCCTCGGCCGGGATCGTCACCGGAATCGGAGTGATCGAGGGCCGCTGCTGCGTCGTCGTCGCGAACGATGCAACCGTGAAGGGAGGCTCGTACTTCCCGCTCACGGTGAAGAAGCACCTCCGCGCCCAGGAGGTCGCTGAGCAGAATCACCTTCCCTGCGTCTACCTCGTCGACTCGGGCGGCGCATTCCTGCCGCTCCAGGCCGACGTCTTCCCCGACCGCGAGCACTTCGGCCGGATCTTCTTCAACCAGGCACGGATGTCGGCGCAGAACATCCCTCAGATCGCCGTCGTCATGGGCTCGTGCACCGCCGGCGGCGCCTACGTGCCTGCGATGTCTGACGAGACGATCATCGTCGAGGGCACCGGAACGATCTTCATCGGCGGCCCTCCACTCGTGAAGGCGGCCACGGGCGAGGACGTGACGGCAGAGGAGCTCGGCGGCGCCACCCTCCACACACGGCGCTCCGGTGTCGCCGATCACTACGCGGTCTCCGACGAACATGCGCTCGCGCTCGCACGCCAGATCGTGCGTCATCTCGGCGACCCGGCCTCACCGCCGTGGGAGGTCGCAGCGCCCGAGCCGCCGGCCGTCGACCCGGCTGACCTGTACGGGCTCGTGCCCGAGCACTACCGACATGAGCTCGACCCGCTCGAGGTGATCGCCCGGATCGTCGACGGCAGCAGGTTCCACGAGTTCAAGGCGCTCTACGGCGACACGTTGGTCTGCGGTTTCGCGCACATCGAGGGCCACCCGGTGGGAATCCTCGCAAACCGCGGCGTCCTCTTCGCCGAATCGGCACAGAAGGGCGCGCACTTCGTCGAGCTCGCGTGCAAACGACGGATCCCGCTCGTCTTCCTGCAGAACATCACCGGCTTCATGGTCGGCAAGGACGCAGAGGAAGGCGGGATCGCCCGCGACGGCGCCAAGCTCGTCACAGCGGTCGCCTGTGCCGACGTACCGAAGTTCACCGTCGTCACCGGCGGCTCCTTCGGCGCCGGCAACTATGCGATGTGTGGCCGCGCCTACAAGCCGCGCCAGCTCTGGATGTGGCCCAACGCCCGGATCTCCGTGATGGGCGGTGAGCAGGCGGCAACGGTGCTCTCCATGGTCGGAAACACCGAGCCCGACGAGATCCGGGCGACGTACGAGCGGGAGGGGTCGCCCTACTTCTCGACGGCGCGCCTCTGGGACGACGGCATCATCGACCCGCTCGAGGTGATCGCCCGGATCGTCGACGGCAGCAGGTTCCACGAGTTCAAGGCGCTCTACGGCGACACGTTGGTCTGCGGTTTCGCGCACA
>JANOFZ010000071.1:0-1746 GCA_031413935.1 Thermoleophilia bacterium
GGCCGGCGGGTGCGCCGCGAAGTACCCGGCCGCCCGGCTCGAGAAGCTGCTCGCCGGCTTCGTTCCGGTCGATTCCGCAGAGCTCCTCGTCGGGCTCGACCCGGCCGACGACGCCGCCGTCTACCGCCTGGACGACGACCGCGCGATCGTCTTCACCGTCGACTTCTTCCCACCCGTCGTCGATGACCCACGGGACTTCGGCGCCATCGCAGCCACGAACGCCCTCAACGACGTCCTCGCGATGGGCGGCCTGCCGCTGCTCGCACTCTCGATCGCCGCGTTTCCTGAGGAGCTTCCCACAGAGATCCTCGGAGAGATTCTTGCGGGCGCCGACGAGGTGGTCCGGGCCGCGGGCGCGATCCTCGCCGGCGGCCACACGATCCGAGACGACGAGCCGAAGTACGGGCTCGCGGTCGTCGGTACCGTCCACCCGAACGGCATCTGGCCGAAGAGCGGAGCGATGCCGGGCGACGCTCTGTTTCTGACGAAAGCGCTCGGGACCGGGCTCGTGCTCCAGTCCCAACGCGACGGCCGGGCGCCCGCGGGAGCGCTCGACGCCGCCGTCGTCGCGATGCGCACGCTCAATCGCGCAGCTGCCGACGCGCTGCGACCCTTCGCACCGAACGCGGTCACCGACGTGACGGGGTTCGGTCTCCTCGGGCACGCCTACGAGATGGCATCGCGCAGCGACGTGCGGATCGAGCTCGATGCTTCGGCGCTGCCCGCGCTCCCGGGAGCATTCGAGCTTGCGAGCGATGGCACGCGCACCGGCGGAGACCGGCGCAACCGCGACTACGCCGGACCGCACGTCGAGAGCACCGCCCCCGCGGCAGCGGAGGCGCTTGCCTTCGACCCTCAGACGGCGGGAGGGATGCTCGTCTCGCTTCCTGCCGACAAGGGTGCCGTTCTCGCTGCCGGCTTCGCGGACCTCGAGCTCGAGCTCTATCGCGTCGGCCGCGTCATCGAGGGATCTGGAGTCGAGCTGCGATGAGAAGCAGCGAGACCGCCGACACCGTGAAGCCCGCCCGCGTGCGCCGCGTCGTATCGTCGCGACGATTCCTTCAACTCTCGAGCATCACCCTTTTCACGCTCTGGGTCGTTGTCACGAGTGGCGCCGTCGTACGCCTGACGGCCTCGGGTCTCGGCTGCGACAACTGGCCGCAGTGCGGGGACAAGCCGTACCCCGAGACGGGCGGTCATGCCGCGATCGAGTTCGGCAATCGCATGGTTGCTCTCGTTGGGATCGTGTTTACTCTCATCACCTGGCTTGCTGCACGGCGGGTCGAAGGGTTGCCGCGGTGGGCGCGCAACGTTGCGCTCGCGACGGCCCTCGGCACGATTGCCCAGATCCCTCTCGGCGGTGTCACCGTGCTGCTCGATCTCCACCCCATCGCCGTGATGTCCCACTTCCTGCTGGCGCTTCTGGTCGTCGCCGGGTCCGTCGTTGTCACGATCGAAGGCTGGAGCCTCTACCGGGGCCTCGCTCCGGCGGTCGCGTCCCAGTGGCTCCGGAGGCTCGCGGCGATCGGCGTCGCGGCCTGTGCCGTGCTCGTCGTCACCGGTACCGTTTCGACGGCCTCCGGGCCCCACTCGGGAGGGGAGGACATTCCACGCCTCGGGCTCCCGCTGACCGACACGATCTACGTTCACGTGCGTGCGACCGCGCTCTACGGGTTCGTGCTCCTCGCGGTCGGGGTCTTCCTCTGGCGGCTTCGCAAGGAGCTTCCGGGAATCGCACGGGGCGGA
>JANOFZ010000072.1:0-4170 GCA_031413935.1 Thermoleophilia bacterium
CTCCTGCTCGACCTTCTCCGTCGCCGCGATGTCGTCGGCGTTCGCGTCCGGGCTGAACGTCCCGAGGCCGACGCCCTCTTCGTTGAGACCGAAGACGGCGTTCCCACCGCCGGCAAAGGCGCCGTTCTGTGCAGCCTTGGCCGTCAGGAACACTGCGTTGTCGACGCCCTTGAGTCCGCTCGTGAGCACGTGCGGGCCGAGGAACGACTGGTCTGCGTCGACACCGATGCCCCAGACCTTCTGCTGCTTCGCCGCGAGCAACGCTCCGAGGCCGCAGGCACCCGCGACCTGGAAAACGGCCTTCGAGCCCGCCGCGATCTGGTTCAGAGCGAGCTCCTTGCACTTCGCCTGGTCTTCCCAGTCCTGCGAGTAGCCCCACTTGACCTTGATCCCGGGGACTGCGGCCGTTGCGCCAGCCCTGTACCCGGCGATGTAGCGGTCGACCGGCGGTTCCTTGAAACCACCAACAGCGCTGATCGCATTCCCACCCGCCCGCTTCGTCTCGAGCGCGGCGAGGTAGCCCACGAGGTAGCCCACCTGCTCCTCGCGGAACAGCTGACCCTGGACGTTCGCCGGCGTTCCCTTGAGCGTCGACTGATCGACGTCGATGATCGCAAACTTCGTGTTCGGGAAGGCCTTCGCCGTGCTCGCGATCGCATCGCCCTGGGCGTACCCCACTCCGATGATCAGGTCGTAGCCCTGGCGGGCGAGTGACGTCATGTTGGGGATGTAGTCGGCCGCGGACTTCGACTCGATCACCCGGCCCTGGATGCCAAGCTCCTTCTCGGCCCGCTTGAGGCCGTTGTAGGCGAGCTCGTTGAACCCGTTGTCGTTGAGCTGTCCGAGATCGGTGATCAACCCCACCTTGATTCCCGTCGGCGTGCTCTCCGTCGTCTCCGAGGCCGCATCGTCACCCGAACCGCAGCCCGCGGCGAGGACCGCAACTGCCGCCACAAGCCCTGCGAGCAACCCGAAGCGGCTCCTTCGCATTGTCATCGTCCGCGCCTTTCGCTAGTTTTTGCCTATGAGTCGTAAACCTCTGGACGAGTTTACCAGACCGACCCAGATCACCCTTGCCGCCGTGTTGCAGGTCCGCGATGGTGTTCTTCAGGTGCTCCTGTGGCAGCGAGCGCGCGAACCTTTCAGGGACGCCTGGGCCTTGCCCGGGGGCGTGCTCGCGGCGAACGAGACCCTCGAGGCATCGATCAGGCGACACCTCGCGACGAAAGTCGACCTCGCCGAGGTCGCACACCTGGAGCAGGTCTCGACCTATGGCGATCCCGATCGCAACCCGGTCGAGTGGGAGATCGCCACGGCCTACCTCGGCCTCGTTCCGCTCGGCATCGACCCGTCCGTGCCGGAGGACACGAGCTGGCATCCGGTCGACGACCTCCCTCCCACCGCATTCGACCACGGGGCGATCATCCATTCCGCCCGCGATCGCCTGCGTGGCAAGCTCTCGTACACCAACATCGGCTTCGCCCTCGCCCCGGCAACCTTCACCCTGACCGAGCTCCGCGACGTCTATGCAGCGGCTCTCGGCTACGACGTCTCGGCGACGAACCTGAAACGCGTGCTGCTTCGCCGTGGAGCGATCGAGGCGACCGGCGGGCGGCGCGACCCGGGACGCGCCGGTGGGCGGCCGGCCGAGGAGTTCGCGTACTCGGAGCAGGCACTGGAGGTCACCGACCCGTTTGCGACGTTGCGTCCGCCCGAGTAGGAGACGTTACTCCGTGATCGGCGTCGACTCGCTGACGAGCCAGGTGCGGTCGGCGCGAAAGCGATCGCGCGAGAACTCGACCGGTGTTCCGTCGGCGGCGTAGCCGACACGCTCGACGAGGAGCACCGAAGATCCGCGCTTCGCGCCGATCGTGCGCGCGTCGGAGGGCCGGGCCTCGGCGACCTCGAGCCGCTCGACCGCCCGTACGGGCCGGAGTCCGAAGCCCACCTCCATCAGGTCGTAGAGGGAGCCTGAGAGATCCAGATCCTCGATGTCGGGAAAGAGGCGGCTGGGTAACGATGTCCGCTCGACGGCGAGCGGCTTTCCGCTGGTGAGGCGGAGTCGCGCGATGACGACGACGCGATCGTTGCGCCCGAGCCCGAGGGCTGCCGCCGTTCGCTTGCCGGCCGGCTCGATCTCTGCCGACACGAGCTCGGCGTGAGAGGCGCCTGCCGCACGTCGCAGGGCTGCGGAGATCCCGCCCGCTCCGGTCGCGGCCTCCCCGCTGGGCGTCTCGCCGACGAATGTTCCTCCCGCCCGGCCGACGACACGTCGCACAAGGCCATCGCGCTCGAGCTCACCGAGTGCCTGCCTGACGGTCATCCTGCTCACACCAAGCGTTGCGGCGAGCTGACGCTCCGGAGGGAGTCGGGTGCCCGGCGCAAGTGAACCGGACGAGATCGACGCGGCGAGATGCTCGGCGATCGCCGCGTGGAGCGGTTTTGCTCCGCGCTCGAGCTCGAATCCGACGACCGCATCCATCTGCGCACCCTAATCATCCGGAATGGGAATTGTCTAGACCGCTGTCGACCTCGATCTGATGCGGAGCGGCTGATACCGTTGATTTCGTGCGGCTCGTCGCCAAACAGCGAACGCTTCAACATGTCTGCGGAGCGCTACGGGCGTACTGGAACGGCCAGAGTTGGATCGGCTGAGGCTCTCAAGGCACCGCCTCTCGAGGCCGATAACCGCTCCCATGCGGAGAACATCGGACTGGCTGAAGGTCGTTGCGCTCGTCAGCGTCGTCGCAGAGGCGATCGCGTTGGCAGCCGTGCTCTGGCCGACACGTTAGAGCACCCCGCGGCATCGGCCTTTTGGCTATATTTTGTCGATGAAGATCGCGATCACGGGCTCGACCGGCCTCGTCGGCACCGCACTCTCGTCTGCCCTCTCGGCCTCCGGGCACGACCTCGTGCGACTCGTACGCAGGGAGCCCACCGCCCCGGGCGAGGCCCGATGGGACCTCGATGCAGGCACGATCGACACCGACGCTCTGCAGAACGTCGGCGCAATCATCCACCTCGCCGGCGAGAACATCGGTCAGCGCTGGAGCGACGGCGTCAAGCAACGCGTGCTGAACTCGCGCGTCAACGGCACGCGGCTGATCGCCGAGACGGCCGCGGCCCTTCCCGGCAGGCCCGCCCTCCTCTGTGCCTCGGCCACCGGGTTCTACGGCAGCCGCGGCGACGAGACAGTCAACGAGAGCGACCCGCGCGGCGAAGGATTCCTCTCCGACGTCGTCGAGCAATGGGAGGGCGCAGCCGACCCCGCCCGAGCAGCAGGCGTTCGCACCGTCCATCTGCGGCAGGGGATTGTCCTCTCACGACAGGGCGGTGCGCTGCAACGCCTGCTTCCCCCCTTCAAGCTCGGCGCCGGCGGAAAGGTGGGGAGCGGCAAGCAGTGGTGGAGTTGGGTCTCGCTCGACGACACGATCGCCGCGTATCTCTTCGCCCTCGAGCACCCCCTCGAAGGGGCCGTCAACGTCACTGCGCCAGGTGCGACGACGAACCTGGAGTTCACGAAGGCTCTCGGGCGGGCGCTCCACCGGCCGACGATCCTGCCGCTGCCGGCGTTCGCAGTGAAGGCGGCGTTCGGCCCCAGCCAAGCGGCTCTGCCGCGGCGCGGGCGCGACGGACGAGCGCACGGCTGCGCGGCAAATCGCCAGCCAGAGCGGCCGCCTGATCGATGAAACCATTGCGGTCGTTGAGGGGGGCGAGCATTCCCGAGTGGCCGTGCACGATATGCTGCCGGGCGGCGGCGTAGTCGCAGGCGACGATTGCGAGGCCACTTGCCATCGCTTCCAGCGTCACGTTGCCGAATGTTTCCGTGATGCTGGGAAAGAGGAAGATGTCGGCGGAAGCGTAATGCGCCGAGAGCTCGTCGTCTTCCAGACGCCCGGCGATCAGGATGCCGCGGATTTCCCCCTCCAGTTCACGCTTCAACTCCTGCTCCATCGGTCCTTCCCCCTCCAGGACGAGGCGCGTATCCTGCCGCACCGCGCGCATTGCGCGGTAGGCATCGAGCACCACAGGGAAATTCTTCTCCGCCGCGAACCGGCTCACGCACAGTGCCACCGGCGTATCGCCGGCAGCGCACCATTGCTCGCGCAATGCCGGATCGCGCTTCGCCGGCGAGAAGGTCGTCGAATTCACGCCCCGGCCCACCACGCG
>JANOFZ010000073.1:0-9780 GCA_031413935.1 Thermoleophilia bacterium
GGGGGGGGGGGGGGGGGGTGGGGGGTGGGGGGGGGGTGGGTGGTCCTATCCCCCCCCCCCGGCGGTTCCCGCCCGGCGGGGGGGGGGGTCTCGCGGGGGGGGGGGGGGGGGGCCCCCCCCCCCCCCCACCCCCCGGGCTCACGGTCGTACCCAGTGCTGCAACCGGAGATCCTGGCCGTAGCGGAACTGGCGCAGCAACGCATAGCGTGGAGTCGGAACGGCGGAGCGAGACGCGTCGATCGCCTCGTCTGCGGAGCCCGCCCTGAGTACGATCCAGGCTCCCTCGCCCCGGGCGAACCGGATGGTCGGGAGAGACGGCGCGTAGTACGCGAACGCTGCGCGTGAGCCCGCGGGCAGGACGACCACTGTCTCCTTCGGCCCCTTCACCCGCTTTACGGCAGCTGCGAGGGCGCGCCAGTCCTCGTCGACGTCTGCCGTTTGCCGCACGGCGATCGTGATGGCCGATGCGAACAACAGCACCGCTACACCGGCCGCGACGAGACCGCGGGTGGGGGAGAGAGGGATCGCGACCGCGCCTACCGCGAGCGCCACACCCGGTGCGCCGAGGATAAGCGCGTCGACGTGCACGGGCAGAGCCGTCGCAGCGATGAGCGTGGCTGCGATCGGGGCTCCGATGAGCGCCGCGACGAGCACTCCGACCCAGGTCTCCAACGAGTCGCGCCAGGGGCCGAAGAGAACGATCAGTCCGGCGAGAGCGGCGAGGGCGAGAATTGGACTCCATCCGCCAGCGTGAGCGAGTCCTCTGCCGAGGCTCTCGAGGTCGAGAGTGGCGGCGTCGGAAGTCTCATCGAGCCGATCGGCTGCCATCCACCCGAGGAGCAGTGTCGCAACGGCGGTTCCTGCGACCAGGGCGATGCCGGCAGTGCGCAAGTCGGCCCGGTCGCGTCGCGCGATGAGAGCTGCCCCGTGGGCTGCGAGCACGGCTGCGGCGAGTGGGTGGGTCAGCGGAAGGATCGCTGCTGCGATCGCATACGGCACCCAGCGCCACCCACCACCCCTCTCGAGCGCAACGAGGAAGAGCAGGGTCGCGACGACGATTCCGAGTATCCCGAGGGCAGCGGGCCGTGCCTCGCGCGAAGCCTCCACGACGCCGGCGTTGGCTGCGAGTGCCACGCCCGCGACGATGCCCGCGACGCGCCCGAGCAGCACCGTGCCGAGGATCACGAGAAGTCCCGCCGCGAGGGCGACGGCGATTGCCGACGGGAGGCGGATCATCCGTTCATCGATGCCGAGGGTTGCCGCAAGTCGGAGCAGCAATAGATGCCCTGCCCGCCCCGGCTCGTCGTGGGCGATCGCGGAGATGACGGTTCCGAGCGGTCGATCGGCCGCCTCGAGCGACGCTGCCTCAGAGGTTGTGAGCGATCGACTCCCGAGCGCGATCGAGCTCAGCGCGAGCGATCCGAGGGCGACAGCCACGGGCGAAAGTCGCCACGCGAGCGCGGCGGCCGTGCCGGATGACTCGACGGGGGCGGGGGAGACGGCGATGCCCTCGTTCACGATCCGAGGTGGGTGACAGGCTTTAGCCTGTCTCCTGGGTTTCTACGCTGAGACCGCAACCGACGCAGCGTGGCGCAGATCGCTCAGGAATCGCTCGGCGTCGAGCGCGGCTGCACATCCGGATCCGGCCGCCGTCACGGCCTGCCGGTATGTGTGATCCTGAACGTCGCCTGCGGCGAAGACGCCGGGCACGTTCGTCTCGGTCGACTTGCCCCGCGTCACGAGGTACCCGGAGTCCTCCTCGTGGTCGAGCTGCTCGAGGAAGAGGGCAGTGTTCGGGTCGTGGCCGATTGCGACGAAGAAGCCATCGGTCTCGATCTCGCTCAGCTCACCGGTCACGGTGTCCTGCAGCCGCACGCCGGTCACCTTGGTATCCCCGAGCACCTCGTCGATGGTCTTGTTGAGCACGAACTCGATTTTCTCGTCGGCATGGGCCCGATCGACCATGATCGGTGAGGCCCGGAACTCCTCGCGCCGATGGACGAGGTAGACCTTGCTCGCGAAGCGGCTGATGAATGTCGCCTCCTCGAGCGCGCTGTCTCCGCCGCCGACGACCATCACGACCTTGTCGCGGAAGAACGAGGCGTCGCAGGTGGCGCAGTACGAGACGCCGCGGCCCTGGAGGCGCAGCTCGGAGTCGAGCCCGATCTGCCTCGCGCTCGCTCCGGTGGCGACGATGACGCTGTCCGCGAAGAACTCGTCCTTGCCGACGTAGACCTTGAACGGACGCTCGGAGAAGTCGACCCGCGTGACGTCATCGGTGAGGAACTCGGCGCCGAAGCGCTCGGCCTGGCGGCGGAAGTCCTGCATCATCGTCGGGCCCATGACGCCGTCGGCGTAGCCGGGATAGTTCTCGACGTCCGAGGTGATCATCAGCTGGCCGCCCCAGTTGAACCCCTCGATCACGAGCGGCTTCAGGTTGGCGCGCGCGGAGTAGAGCGCCGCCGTATAGCCGGCCGGCCCGCCTCCGATGATGATCACGTTGCGTACGTCGCTCATGGGTTGAATAGCTCCTTGGTCGTTAGATTCGGGAATCCGTTACGGTCTTCGTCCTACGGTAGACAACGCCACGACGGGCTGGCGTGTTCCCTCGGGAGGAACCGCGGGTGTGGCTGAAGCCTCACCCCTGGGTGTGCCGTGGCCGGGTGTGGCCGGTGAGGCTTCAGCCTCACCCGCAGTTTCCGGTGACCCGTTGACGGCTCCCGTCCTATGCGGCGCTGGCGTCAGCAGCACGCATCTCGAGCGGCGTCGGCAGCTCCTCGACGAGCTCCTGCGCACTCAGCGTGCGTGTCTGCCGCTCGACCGGGACGAGCTCGGGAGGCTCGACGCCGGTGATCCCGAGCTGCTCGAAGCGGCGCGCCTGCGGCAGCACCTGGCGTTCGAGCGATCCGACCGTCTCGTTGTAGGACTTGACCGCGCCGTCGAGCGTGCGGCCGAGCTTCGACATGTGCGCACCCATGGTGGAGAGCCGTTTGTAGAGCTCCCGGCCGAGATCGCTGATCTGGCGTGCGCCCTCGGCGATCGTTTCCTGCTGCCAGCCGTAGTGCACCGCGCGCAGGAGCCCGATGAGGTTCGTCGGTGTGGCGGGGATGACATTGTTCGACAATGCGAGCTCGTGGAGGGACGGGTCGACGTCGAGCGCGGCGAGCCACGACGACTCGTCGTGCAGGAACATGACGACGAACTCCGGCGTCGCAGGCAGTTGCCGCCAGTACGCCTTCTGGCCGAGCGATTGGATGTGCGTACGCACCTGGCGGGCGTGGTCGGCCAGGCCGGCCCGTCGTGCCTCCTCGCTCGCTCCTTCCTGGTGGGCGCTGAGGTAGCCCGCGAGCGAGACCTTGGAGTCGATCACGATCGACTTGCCACCCGGCAGCTTCACGATCACGTCGGGCCGAAGGACGCGGCCGTCGTCGCCCGCGACAGTCTGCTGCTCGTCGAAATCGCAGTACGAGAGCATTCCGGCCATCTCGATCACGCGCTTGAGCTGGATCTCGCCCCACTGGCCGCGGACCTGCGAGTCGCCACGGAGGGCGCTGACGAGATTCCCGGTTTGCAGCCGTAGCCCCTCGTGTGCCGACCGCACGATCTCGAGCTCCTTGTGGATCTCGCCGTAGGCCCGCTGGCGCTGCTGCTCCATCAGGTTGACGTTCGTCTCCACCTTCTCGAGGGACTTCTTTAGCGGCTCGACGACCACGCCCAGCCGGCCCATCGCCTGCTCGGTGAAGGCGTTCGCGTTCTCCCGCAGTGCCTCCGTCGAAATCGCCTTGATCGCCGTCTCGACGCGCAGATCGAAGGCGCCCCGCTCGGCCGCGAGTGCCCCTTCCGTCTCGGCGAGCGCTCGTTGCGCCTCACGTGCCTCGAGGGCCGCCTGATCACGATCGGAGAGCGCTCGGCGGACGGCGACGAAATACACGCCGGCGGCGCCGATCACGAGCCCGATCAGAAGTGCGACGATGGTCATCAGGTCGACGAACGCTAGTCCTGCTGTCGGACGGAGCCGTCAGAGGCTTGATGTGGATTGAAAGCACACCTGGATGCGGCCCTGCACGCTGCGGATCGCGTCCGCCGAGGGCAACATCAAGGCAACCAGACTTGACGCCGCCCTCGTCGAACGCGCTCCTTGGTGCAGAACCGCCCCAGTCGCACTTCCAATCCACATCAACCCTCACGGCCGGTGCGGTGGCTAGGATTCCGGTAATGCCACCGACTCCGCGACCCGACGGCCCGAAGAAGAAGGCCTCCGTGAAGGTTCCCGGGTCGGGCGACGACTCGAACCGGCGCCTGCTGATCATGATCGGCGGAGCTGCCGCGATCGTCGTTGTCGCGAGCTTTCTCGGCTACACGCTCTTTGGGGGTGGAAGCAGCGCTGACGGTGGGGCCAGTTCGGCGGCTGCGACGAAGCAACTCGAAGCGGCCGGGTGCACGGTGAAGGTCGTGACGTCGCTCTCGGTGGGCGATCATTCGGTAACGACGCCGGAGGGTACATCACCGAAGTGGAACACCTCGCCCCCGACGAGTGGGCCGCACTACACGCAGCCAGCGATCTGGGGCTCGTACACCGAGCCACTCCTCCAGGCGCAGGTTGTGCACAATCTCGAGCACGGTGGCATCTTCATCCAGTACGGCGAGGACGTCCCGCAGGCGACGATCGATCAGCTACAGACGTTCTATGATGGGCGTCGAAACGGCACCCTCCTGGCACCGCTGCCGAGCCTCGGCTCGAAGATCGCGCTCGGAGCGTGGACGACGAAGAGCGCAAGCGATGCTGACGACGGCACCGCCTACCTCGCGAAGTGCACTGACTTCGACGACGCCGCATACGCCGCCTTCTTCGCGGCGAACCAGTTCAGGGGCCCGGAGCGATTCCCGAGCGAATCGATGCTGCCCGGCGCGTAGGAGCGCGGCACGGGCCGGCGGTAAGCCGGCCACGAGCGGCGAGTCAACCCTCGCGACCGGCTGATGCCGGCCACCGGCGGCGAGTCAACCCTGGCGACCGGCTGAAGCTGGCCACCGGCCAACTACAATCGGCCGCACGCCGGGGTGGCGAAACTGGTCATACGCGCCCGACTTAAAATCGGGTGTCCTTCGGGACGTCTGGGTTCGAGTCCCAGCCCCGGCATGGTGGTCGTCCGATCAACGAGCGTCTCCTACGACCCGGTGCCTTTTCTCACAACGCAGATCCGCCACCGCGCGTCTAGTGTCCGGGTGGTGCGTGATCTCCCGCGACGGGCGTTTCTCGGAAGGCTGCGAGTAGTGCGAGGCAGCGCCAGAGGGTGACCGACGAACGTATCCAGAGGGGCCGACCCGGACGGCGAACGCTGGCCGCCGGTGTGGGGCTCTGCGGGATCGTCGTGCTCGGCGGGTGGTTGCTGTCGCAGGCAACCGTCAGGGTCGTGAACTGGTTCGTGATGACCGACGAGCTGTTCTACGAGCGGCTCGGCATCTCCGTCGCGCAGACAGGCTCCGTCATTCCGCGGCTGCGCGGGGAGACGGTCGCGAATGTAAATCAGCTGTATCCCGTCCTGCTGGGCTTCGTCTTCGGTCACGCCGACGTCCCGGGCAGCCTGGCCACGGCCCATCGGCTCAACGCCTTCGTGATGGCGTCGGCGGCGATCCCCGTGTATCTCCTCGCACGCCGGATCGGCGTCGGACGGCTCGTGAGCCTGTGGGTCGCGAGCCTGGCGATTACGACCCCGTGGATGGTGCTGTCGTCGTTCCTCCTCACCGAGGTCGTTGCCTATCCCGCGTTCTGCTGGTCGCTCCTCGCTCTGAGCGTCGCTGTCGAGCGGAAGGCTGTGCGCTGGGACATGGCTGCCCTTGCCTCTATCGGGATCGCGGTCATGGCCCGCACGCAGTTCGCGGTGCTCCTGATCGTCTTCGGTGTTGCCGTCATCGCCGAAGCGCTGCTCGAGAGCGCCGGATCGGGGGCACGAGGTCGAGAGATAGTCCGGGCGGCCGTGGCGAAACTCGCCACGACGAGAAGGGTGCTGCTCGGCTTCTATGCCTTCGGAGCGGTCGCGCTGATCGCGGCGCTGATTGTCCGGGGCTCGGGCGCGGTTCTCGGCTCGTACTCGGTGACCGCGAGCGACATCCGCATCGATCTCGACCTCGTGCGGCTGACGGCCGAGCATCTCGCATCACTCGCCCTGGCGACCGCGATCCTGCCGTTCGTCGTCGGCTCGGCCTGGCTCGTCGACCACCTGCGGCCCTCCGCTCCGCCAGCGGCCCGCGCTCTTGCCTCCGTGGGATGCGCGACGATCATCCTGCTCGGCCTCGAGGTGGCATCGTTCACCCAGCGCTTCGCCGCCGGCCAGGTGAACGATCGCTACGTCTTCTACGTGCTTCCGGTGGTTCTCGTGGGCCTGGGCGCGGCTCTCGTCTCGCGCTCCTGGCCACGGTGGTGGGCGTGGGTCGTGCCGCTCGGCATCGTCGTCGCGGGCCTCGCCACCCGGCCGCTGCCGGTCTACGAGAAGCTGAACGTCGACTCTCCCGTCGCGATCCTGCACGATCAGCTCCTCCGGATCACGGGCTCTATCTACTGGGCCCACGTCGCCCTCCCGCTTGCCACGATCGTTCTCGTCGCCCTACTCGTCGAGCTGACCGTCTTCTTCCCGCGACGCATCGCGGTCGTGGCGGTTGCGGTCATCGTCACGGTTGCCCTTCCCGGCGGTCTCGTCTACGCATTCGACCGCCTGTTCTCGGTCAACGGCACGAACGGGCTGCCGATCACGCTCGACCAGGGGGTCGTCTTCAACTGGGTCGACCGGAGTGTCCGCGCGGAGGGTCGGGCCACGGTGTTCACCTATCCCGTCAACAGCCCCGACTACTGGGCCGGCGTCGCCTACTGGTGGGACGCCGAGTTCTGGAACGAGAGCGTCGTCGCTATGCCTGACCTCGTAGCTGGGAAGGAGGAAGATGCACCGTGGGCGAGCGCCTTCGAGCCAAAGGGTGGTGCCATGCGGCAGCCCGGGTCGACGAGATACGTCGTCTCGCACGGGTCCGACGTGCGCTTCCGGCTCGCGGCGAGGCAGGTCACCTTCGAGCGGGGCGCCTACCTGCTCGAGCCGGAGGTTCCGTGGCGGGCCGAGTGGATCACGAGCCAGATCTACGCGGACGGCTGGACGAAGCCGCACGTTCCCGCGCGAATCAGGGTGTACGCGAAGCCTGGCCAGCAGACGGCTCTGAGGCGGTTCCTCACGGTGTCCGTCGCGTCACCGGCTCCGCTCGAGCCGAGGCCCCTGACGATCCGCTCCAACCTCGACGACTGGGATGGATTCATCCCCCCTGACCAATCGATCGACCGCGGCACGTCCGTCTGCGTGCCGCCCGGCGGGTACGGGGACGTCGAGATCGAGACGCCCCACGTCTCGGACGTCTATCGAGATCCGACCGAGGGGCCTCTGACCGGGGAGACCGACAGGCCGGTGGGTGTCCTGCTGCGCTCGATCGCGATGGCCGACGAGACAGAGGCCGTCGCGAGCTGCCCCGATGAGCCGTTTCGCTCCTAGGCGCGTGGCCCGGGGGAGCCTATCGACCGAGTAGACTGCGCGCGCGATGGCGAGCATTCACGAGGAGGAGCTGCACGAGCCACTGGAGTGGGATTCTCCGCTCTATCGCACTGCGATCGCCCAGTACGACCAGGCCGTTCCCCACGCCGACATCGACCCCGATGTCGCGGAGCGCCTGCGGTTCCCGGAGCGTGCGTTCATCGTCAGCTGCCCCGTACGACTCGACAGCGGCCGGCGCGTCGTCTTCCCTGGCTATCGGGTGCAGCACTCGAGCGTTCTCGGCCCGACGAAGGGCGGCATTCGCTACGACCCGGAGGTCACGCTCGGCGAATGCGCCGCACTCGCGGTCTGGATGACGTGGAAATGCGCGCTTCTGCGTCTGCCCTACGGCGGCGCGAAGGGCGGCGTGCGCTGTAGCCCGCGCGAGATGTCGCAGGGCGAGCTCGAGCGGCTGACGCGCCGCTTCACGTCGGAGCTCCTTCCGATCATCGGCCCGAAGGAAGACATTCCGGCGCCCGACATGGCGACGAACGAGCAGACGATGGCCTGGATGATGGACACGTACTCGATGCAGAAGGGCCACGCGGTGCCGGAGATCGTGACGGGCAAGCCGATCTCGATCGGCGGCTCGGTCTTCCGACACGAGGCGACCGGCGCGGGCGTTGTGATGACGATCGCGCGGGCCTGCGAACGGCTCGGCTGGAAGCTCAGCGACCAGCGGTGTGTCGTGCAGGGTTTCGGCAACGTGGGGGGGATCGCCTCGCTCGAGCTCGTGGAGCGCGGCGCTACGGTGATGGCGGTCTCGGACGTCTCGGGCGGGGTCTATGACCCGGCCGGGCTCGATATCGCCACGATGAGTGCCTACGCGAAGGAGCACGGCTCGCTCGAGGGGTGGCCGATCGGCATCCGGGTCTCGAACGAGGCGCTGCTCGAGCTCGAGTGCGACATCCTCGTGCTTGCTGCCCGCGAGAACCAGGTCACCCTCGAGAACGCGGGGAATCTGCAGTGCAAGCTGATCGCCGAGGGCGCGAACGGGCCGATCTCGCTGACGGCCGACACGATTCTGAGTGAGCGTGGGATCCCGATCCTGCCGGACGTGCTCACGAATGCCGGCGGCGTCACCGTGTCGTACTTCGAGTGGGTGCAGGATCTCGGCCGCCTCTTCTGGGGCCGCGACGAGATCCGGGCGAAGCTCTCGGAGAAGATGAACGACGCGTTCGACCGTGTGTGGGATCTCTCCACGGAGAAGGATTTGACGCTACGTACCTCGGCGCTCGTCGCCGGGATCAAGGACGTCGGGGCGGCGCTCGAGGCACGAGGGCTGTACCCGTGACGAGCGAGCTCGTTCGCGATGCGATGATCTCCGACCCGCGCTCGCTGCCGGGGACGGCGTCGGCGCAGGAGGCCGGTCACGTACTGACGCCGCCCGAGGTGCGCGCGGTCTACGTGGTGGACGGCGATGGTGCGCTGACGGGTGTGCTGACGCGCAAGACGCTCGTCGCCAAGGTCGTCGCCGCCGGTCTCGACCCGAGCCAGACCGCGATCGGGGGTCTCGCCGAGCAGCCGTACTACACGATCGACGCAGATACGCCGCTCGATCAGGCGTTCCACTTCCTCGAGGAGCACGACGCGGAGCGCGTTCCGGTCGTCGAGCGCGGCCGCCTCGTCGGCGTGCTCTCGCGGAGCGTGCTGCAACGGCGCCTGGCCGAGGACGAGGAGCCGGACGCTACAGGGGCGGAGTGAGCCAGATCGACGTCGCGAGGGCCCGGCGCGAGACGCCAGGCTGTGAATCCGTCGTCCACCTGAACAACGCAGGCGCGAGCCTGATGCCCGATGTCGTGCTCCGCACGGTGATCGAGCATCTCGAGCTGGAGGCGCGGATCGGCGGCTACGAGGCTGCCGCGCGGGAGCACGATCGCGTCGAGGAGGTGTACGACTCCGTGGCGCTCCTCATCGGCTGCTTGCGCGAGGAGGTGGCGATCGTCGAGAACGCCACCCGTGCGTGGGACATGGCGTTCTACTCCGTCGATTTCCAGCCGGGTGATCGGATCCTCACCTGCGGTGCGGAGTATTCCTCGAACTACATCGCTCTGCTCCAGGTAGCGAAGCGCATCGGAGCGATCGTCCACGTGGTCGACGACGACGAGACCGGCCAGATCTCGCTCCCGGCGCTCGAAGCCGAGCTCGCGCGCGGGGCACGGCTCGTGTCGCTCGTCCACGTCCCCTCGCAGGGTGGGCTCGTGCAGCCCGCGTC
>JANOFZ010000074.1:0-4985 GCA_031413935.1 Thermoleophilia bacterium
AGCGTCGCGAGCACCTTCCGCTTCCACGCGCTCTGCGGGTGGCCCGGAAGGCCAGCGAGAGGTTCGGCAGGGTCGAGAGCGCGCGGGATGTTCGCAACACCCGCCGCGGCCAGCGTCAATGAGTCCCCATGGCGGGCTGCCGCGACCGAGACGAGCGGGAACGAGAACGCCTGCCGCTCGCCCGTGCGGAGATACACCGAAGCGTCGGGCGGCGTCGGGAGCCGGACCGCGACAACGAGTTCGCCGCGCTCAAGCGTGACGAGCGAGCGGTTGTCGTCGGTGGGACGGCGATAGAGCCCGAGGAGCGGGATCTCCCGCTCTCCGTCGAGCGCCCGCACGACAACGGTTGCGCCGCACACGGCAAGCGCCGGGGCGAGATCCGACGGATGCGCCGAGATGCATTCGCCCGGCTCGAGGTTGTGCTTGCGGTGGTCGCCGATCTGAGCGAAGCACGTGTCGCCGCCACCGAGCCAGCAGTTCCACTCCTCTCCGCGGTAGTACCAGCAGCGCGTGTGCTGACAGAGGTTGCCGCCTACGGTGCCCTGGTTACGCAGAAGCGGCGAGGCGGCGAGGCCTGCCGCGGTCGCGACGGCGACGTATGGGGCAAGGAGGTCGTCGCTTGCGAGGTTGGACAGAGTCGTCGTGGCACCGATGCGGAGGCCGTTGCCGTCGGGTGTGATGCCGCCCAATCCTGCACCCTGCAGGTCGACGAGCAGTGAAGGCGCGCTGATCCCGCGGTCGATCTGTCCGGCGAGATCGGTGCCGCCCGCGAGCACAGCTGCACCGTCCTGGAGGAGCAGGTCAAGCGCCTCATCGACCGAGGCCGGACGCGCGTAGGCGGTCACGCGAGAGTCTCCAGCACGCGGTCGCGCGTCAGCGGCAGCGCCGCCGCGCGTCGGCCTGTCGCGTGCGCGAACGCGTTCGCGATCGCCGCCGCGGTCGGGATGATCGGTGGCTCGCCGAGGCCCTTCGTGCCGGTCGTCGGGAGGTTTGCGTCCGGGACATGCGGGTAGTCGATGATGATCTCGGGTACGTCCGCGATCGTCGGGATCTTGTAGTCGTCGAGGTGCGCGTTGACGGGAACACCCGTCGTCGGATCGACGATGAGCTCCTCGGTGAGCGCGAACGCCATCCCCTGCAGCACGCCACCCTCGACCTGGCTCGAGGCAGCGAGTGGGTTGACGATCCGTCCGACATCGTGGACGGCGACGATTCGCTCGACCTTGACCTCGCCGAGCGCGGCGTCGACCGCGACCTGCGCGATCTGACAGCCGAATGTATGAACGACGAAGCCGTCCGGGTTCGGGCCACGCGAGCCGGAGCCGTCGATCGTCGCGTCCCCGAGCTTCTCCGTCACCTCGGTCACCTCCGCGTCGATCGCGCCGTCACTCGAGCGGATGCGCCCGTCACGAATCTCGAGATCGTCCACTGCTATCTCGAAGACATCACCGGCGAGCTGGAGCAAGGTCTTTCGCACCTTCGCGGCCGCGGAGCGCACGGCGGGCATCACCGAGGGCGTCGTCTGCGAACCGCCTGCCACAGGACCGTAGACGTTTGGTGCCGTATCGCCACCCACGACACGCACGTGCGAAAGGGGTAGCCCGAGCTCCTCTGCAGCGACGATCTGCGCGCTTGTCAACGTGCCCGTGCCGATGTCCTGGATCCCCGTGATCACGGTCGCGTTCCCCTCGGCATCGAGGCGCACTGTTGCGTGTGATGGAGGCCCGCCCCCGCCCCACCAGATCTGCGACGCACAGCCCATGCCGCGGAGCAAGCCGTCTGGCTGCGGTTCCCGGAGCTCGTCGCGTGTCGCCCAGCCGGCGAGCTCGGCCGCAAGGTCGTAGCACGCAAGGAGCTGCTTGCTCGAGTACGGCGACCCGCTGACCTGGTCGACGTCGGCGTGGTTCGTGCGTCGAAGCTCGAGCGGATCCATGTCGAGCGCGAGCGCGAGCTCGTCGATCGCCTGCTCGAAGGCCGCTGTGCCCTCCATCACCCCCGGTGCCCTGAAGGCGTTCTGAGGCCGGAGGTTCGTCTTAACGGGGAAGGTGAGTGCGCGAACATCGGCGCAGCGATAGAGGGTCCGAGCAGGGATGAGGACGGGGAAGATCCAGCCGCCCTGCCCCATCGCGACGACAGCGTCCGCATCGATCGCCGTGATCGTGCCGTCGCGCTTCGCTCCGAGTCGAACCGATTGACGCGTCGCCGCACGGCGACCGCCGTCGAGCTGCTCGCCGTGGCGGTCGTTGACGAGCCGCACCGGGCGGCCCGTGACCCGCGAGAGCTCGGCCGCGGCCAGTGCCTCGAAGCCGCACCCTTGCTTCCCTCCGAATCCGCCGCCCACGTACTGCGTGAGGACGCGAACGTCGGACGTGCGTAGTCCGAAGGCCATCGCGAGGTCGTCGCGCGCGGTGAACATCCCCTGCGTCGAGACCCACGCCGTGAGCAGGTCGCCGTCCCAGGTCGCGACCGCGGCATGGGGCTCGAGCGGTGTCTGCAGCTGGGCCGGCGTATCGAGCGAGAGCTCGACCGTGACCTCCGCCGCAGCGAGCGCCGCCTCGGCATCGCCGCGGGCGTCGTCGGTGGGATCCTTCGTGAAGCGCTGTTCGTTGAGCCCCTCCTGCATGTCGACGAGGTGCGGGAGAACTTCGAGGTCGAGCGCGAGCGCGGCAACCCCTGCGCGTGCTGCCTCGAGGGTGTCGGCCGCTACGACCGCGATCGCCTCACCGGCATACGCGGGCTCGGTAGCAAGGAGCGGGGATCTCGTCGTCAGGGACAGCTCGCTTTCGGGACCGATCACGCCGCGGACACCGGGCGTTGCGAGCGCAGCCTCGAGATCGAGCGAGCGCACCCGGCCATGGGCGGCAGGTGACCGGAGCACGGCGGCGTGGAGCATCCCCGCGAGCGTGACGTCGACGGTAAAGCGCACCCGGCCGGCTACGCGCGCGGCACCGTCCTGTCGCGGCGCTGGTCGACCGACGAGAGCGAGCTCGGCATCGGGAGCCCAGCTCTCGGTGTCGTCGCTCTCGTCGACGAGCGCCCACACGTCCTCGTACCGGCCCTCCATCTCCTTCTGGGTCTTGACGAAGCGAGCGGTCATCCGCCACCTGCAGCACGCAAGATGGCGCGCTCGATCTTCGGGTAGGCACCGCAACGGCAGAGGTTGCCGGCCATCGCCTCGTGGATCTGCTCCCGGGTCGGCTGCGGCACGCGCTCGAGCAAGGCCGTTGCGCTGACGATCTGTCCGGGCGTGCAGAACCCGCACTGCAGCGCGTCCTCGGCGACGAATGCTTCCTGGACCGCGGAGGCACGGCCGGTCGACAACCCTTCGATCGTCACGATCTCGTGGCCCTCGGCCGCCTCTGCAAGGAGGAGGCACGCGTTGACGGGTCGCCCGTCCACGAGCACGGCGCACGCACCGCAGGCACCCTCCCCACAGGCGAGCTTCGTGCCGAGCAACTCGAGGTCGTCGCGCAGGACGGCCAGCAACCTGCGTCCCTCCGGAACGACCGAGTACGTCTGGCCGTTGACGTCGAGTGTGATCTCCACCCGCCTAGGAGTACAGGCCGCAGCCTGCGCTCGTCAAGCGGGGTAAGATCCGCTGGTGCGCAAGGCAGTCCTCCTCATCTTCCTCCTCGTCAGCCTCGTCGCGGCGGGCTGTGACGCTTCTTCGGACGACGAGAGCGCTGCGGCCCAGACGGACACCCAGACGGAGACGACCGTGTCCTCCGGGACTGCCGATTGCAGCGACGCCGACGTTCCGTCCGCCCGCGACGACGGTGGCGCGACCGAGCCCACGGAGCGGCTCGACCCCGAGAAGACCTACGACCTCGTTGTCAAGACGAACTGCGGCACCTTCACGATCACGCTCGACCAGGCCGGGGCACCCGCGACCGCTGCGTCGCTCGTCTCGCTCTCGAAGAACGGCTTCTACGACAACACGATCTTCCACCGCATCGTCCCGGGCTTCGTGATCCAGGGTGGCGACCCGACCCAGACCGGAAGCGGCGGGAGCGGGTACACGACGGTCGATCCACCTCCGGCCGATACGAGATACGTGGTGGGCGTGGTCGCGATGGCAAAGGGTGGAGACGAAGCGCCTGGGGCATCCAGCAGCCAGTTCTTCGTTGTCACCGGTCCTGACGCAGAGAATCTGTCGCCGGACTACGCCGTTGTGGGCAAGGTCACGAACGGCATGGCTGTCGCGCGTCGTATCGGCACGTTCGGCGACGCCCAGGATCCGGCGGGGACACCGACCCGCCCCATCGTTGTCGAGTCGGTCACGGTCGAGGAACAGTGAGCATCGCAGCAGTCGTGCTCGCCGCCGGAGAGGCGTCGCGGTTCGGCACGCCGAAGCAACGCCTGTTGCTCCCCGAGGTGCTCGAGCGGCTGACGCAGAGCTCCGTCAAAGAGATTGTCGTCGTCGCGGGAGCCCACACGCTCGAGACACCGGCGACCGTCGTCACCTGCGCGGGCTGGAAACGCGGCCCGGGTGCATCGCTCGCGAGTGGCCTCGAGGAGCTCGGCGCCCGCGTCGAAGCCGCCGTCGTCGTTCTCGCCGACGGCCCCGATCTCGCGCCCGAAGCTGTCGACCGCATCATCGCCTCGTGGCGTGCGGACGGCGGCACGCTCGTGGCGGCCTCCTACGACGGAGAGCGCGGCCATCCGCTGCTCGTTGCCCGGGAGGCGTGGGAGTCGATCCCGGATGCAGGTCTGCGCGACCTGAACGTACGACTCGTTCCGTGCGACGACCTCGGAGCCCCGGGCGACGTCGACACTCCGGCCGACCTGCCGGAGCGCTTGCGGTAGAGAGGCCCGAGGCGCCCTGCCTGGCGTCCCTCGCCTGAGAGGCTCTAACTCAATGACCACGCGCTGGCTGGGCGTGATGGGCGAGTGCGATGCGAGGACGCAGGGAGCCTGCCGATACGGGACGTATCGGGGCGACCGAGGACGAAGCAGCGTGCCGCCCAGCGCGTTCAGACGGCCCG
>JANOFZ010000075.1:0-2423 GCA_031413935.1 Thermoleophilia bacterium
GGCTGGCGCGTCTCGCGCACGCCGCACCACGCCGATCTCTTCCTCGATGTGAGAGTGCCTCCCACGAAGGAGATGGGAGTGGCGAGGCGCGAGGTGCTCGACATGGTGCGCGACCTTGTTGAGCGGTTCCCGGAGTACGGCGTCGAGGGCGAGGTGTACGTCACTGCGCCGGGTGCGGAGATCGACGAAGGTCACGAGCTCGTCGCGGCGATCGACGCCTGCCATGAAGAGGTGTTCGGCGTGGTGCCCGAGCGGGACGTGACCCGGTGGTTCTCCGACGCCTCGGCGCTGACGCGCTACGGGATCCCGACCGTCAACTACGGCACCTCCACCGGGTTGATGGACGTCGAGAAGGGCGAGAATCTCGAGATCGACGGCCTCGTCAAGACGGCCGAGACGTACGCGCGGATCGCGATGCGCGTCTGTGGAGTCGAAACGTGAAGCTGGTGACCTTCGGTGAGGGAGTCGGCAGGGTGGGGGTGCTCGACGGCGAGGAGATCGCTGTCGTCGCGGTTCCGACGATGCGGGAGTACTTCGAGCGCGGCGGATCCGACGAGACCGGCGAGCGCGTCGCGCTCGCCGAGACGCGGCTGCGGGCGCCGATCATCCCGAAGAAGTTCTTTCACACCGCCGGGAACTTCCGTGAGCACAAGACGGAGTCGGAGAACGTGAACTGGTCACACGACATCGCCCCCTGGATCAACTTCTTCCAGAACGTCGACGCGATCGTCGGCCCCGACGAGCCCGTGATCTACCCCGAGCACCTCACCGAGGAGCTCGACTACGAGCTGGAGCTCGCGGTCGTGCTCAAGAAGGCCGGGAAGTGGTTCACGCCCGAGGAGGCGGTCGACTTCATCGGCGGCTACGTCATCTTCAACGACCTCACCGCGCGGGACATCCAGCGCGGCGAGATGCGCTCTGGCGTCTTCTCCTTCTGCAAGGCGATCGACACCTTCTGCCCGCTCGGCCCGTGGATCGTCACACCGGACGAGGTTCCCGATCCGCGTGACCTGAAGATGGAGCTACGCGTCAACGGTGAGGTGCGCCAGGAGTCGCATTCGGGGAACATGTCGGTGACGATTCCCGAGATCCTCTCGAACTTCTCGGGCCTCGGGTACTCGGCCGGTGATGTGCTCTCGACCGGAACGGTCGCAGGTGTCGCCGGCTTCAAGTCGCCCGAGGAGCGAGCGTTGCTCTACCTCCGGCCCGGTGACGTTGTGGAGGCCGAGATCGAGCACATCGGTGTGCTGCGCAACCCGATCATCTCGTGGCAGGAGGGGCACGGAACGCCGCCGCTCGCCCGCGTGCGGCCCTGGGGCGAAGGCGCCTGAGTCCGGGTGAGCTGGCCGCGCGATGACGCAAAGCTCGACCGTGTCCGCTCACTCATGCGCGATCGCGGCCTCGACGCGCTCGTCGTGCGCGCGCCCGACAACGTCCTCTATCTGACGAACTTCTGGGGGATGAAGGGCTACGACGCCGTCGTCTTCCCGGTCGAGGGCGATCCGGTGCTGATCTGCCTCGAGCCGTCGCGGGCGGACGCCGAGCTCATGGCCTGGACGACCGAGCTCAGGCTCTTCGCTGGCTATGACGAGCGCGATCCACGTCCACCCTCCCTGCGGGCGCTGGAGATCGCGGCTGCGCTTGCGGGCGAGTACGAAGCAGTCGGGATCGAGCTCTCGCTCGGGACGCAGGCGACCGACCGCATGGTGGGCGAGCCGACGACGTTCCCGAAGGCGTGGTTCGATGCGTTTCCACAAGCGCAGGACGCAATGCCGCTCCTCAGCGAGGCCCGGATGCTGAAGACGCCGCAGGAGGTCGAGCGGATGCGTCTCGCAAACGACATCGCAGCCGCGGCGATGGAGCACGTGCAGGGAGTGATCCGGCCCGGGATGACGGAGGCTCAGGCGGCGTCGGAGTGGCTCGGGTTCGTCCACGGAGAGGGCACCGGCTGGGGCGGGAAGGTCGACCTCGCGCTCGGCTTTTCGCTCGTCTGGTCGGGCGATGGGATCCGCACGTTCACCGCTACAGCCAACCGGCAGGTCGTGGAGGGAGAGCCGACGCTCTTCGAGATCTGGGTGTGCGCCGACGGCTACTGGTGCGATCACACGAAGAACCTCGTTCCCGGTGATCTCTCGGATCGCTACCGGGAGCTCGAGGCCGGGCTGATGGGCGTCTATGACGACGCGGTGCAGTTCTGTGACCCCGGGGCGAGCCTGCCAGAGCTCGACCGACGTGTGCGCGAGGGGATCACCGCCCTCGGCTTCCCCGGGCAGCCGTCCCATCCGATCTGCCACGGTGTCGGGGCCCGCGCGCACGAGCCGCCCTACGCCCATCAGGCGGGCGGCGGCGTTGTCGAGGAGAACATGGTTCTTGCAATTGAACCAGGATGCTACTGGGAGGACGGTGGAGGCTTGCGGGTCGAG
>JANOFZ010000076.1:0-2542 GCA_031413935.1 Thermoleophilia bacterium
GAGGCGCAGCTGAACCTCTCGCAGGCTGCAATCTACCTGGCTGGGGCGCCTAAGTCGAACGCCTCGGCGAAAGCGATCTGGGATGCGCGGGCCGAGGTTCGGGAGCGCGGAATTCAACCGCCGCCGCCGGCGCTCCGGGACGCGCACTACGCAGGCGCTCGGACGCGAGGCCACGGCGAGGGCTACGTCTCACCCCACGACGTCCCTGCACGCGCCACATCCACCTACCTCCCCGACGGACTCGAGAGCCGAACGTACTATGTGCCCTCGGGCAACGGAGAGGAGGCGGGTGATGGCAGTCGGAACGGGTGATCGTGCACCGGAGTTCGACCTCGAGGACGCGTACGGGCAGCCGCGCGTGAACCTCGCGACCTTCCGCGATAAACGCAACGTGCTCCTCGTCTTTCACCCGTTCGCCTTTACGGGCGTGTGTCGTGACGAAGCCCTCGATCTCCAGGCCAATCTCGAGTCGTTCGACAATGCCGAGACCGAGGTCGTCTTTGTCTCGTGCGATACATCTGCCGCGCGTCAGGCGTGGAAGGAGGAGCTCGGTGCCACGTACACCTTTGCCTCTGACTTCTGGCAGCACGGTGCCGCAGCGAAGACGTACGGCGTCTTCGACGAGGAGACGGGAGCCCCGAGGCGAGGGACGTTCCTGATCGACAAGGACGGAATCGTGATCTGGTCGCTCGTGAAGGAGGGCCGGCGCACCGAGATGGTGCCCGAGTCGCTCGAGGCTCTCGAGACTTGACGAGGACGCTCCACGTCGAGACGTGGGGTAATGCGGGAGCACCACGGGTCGTCTGCCTGCACGGGATAACAGGGCGCGGGGCGGGCTGGCACCGTCTCGCGGAGGGGTCTCTCGCCGCCTACCGCGTCCTCGCACCCGACCTGATCGGCCACGGCGCATCGCCGTACGAGCCGCCGTGGAGCATCGCGGAGCATCTCGAGGCCATCGTGGCGACGGTCGGAACCGAACCAGCCACGTGGATCGGCCACTCGTTCGGCGGCCGCCTCGCGCTCGAGCTCGCGGCCCGCTCGCCCTCGCTCGTTGACCGGCTAGTCCTTCTCGATCCGGCGATCCTGCTCGA
This sequence comes from Thermoleophilia bacterium, assembly GCA_031413935.1. Taxonomy (GTDB): domain Bacteria; phylum Actinomycetota; class Thermoleophilia; order Gaiellales; family Gaiellaceae; genus Gaiella. The sequence goes on from JANOFZ010000076.1 coordinate 1,092, forward strand.
CGCGGAGATCGCCCTGCACGTCGCCGAGCTCGCCCGCGAAGACCGCTCGTACACGTCGTTCGACGAGGGCGTCGAGCGGCGGTTCGAGGAGAGTGGGCTCCACCGCACGCCGAGAGAGAGCGTGGTCGAGGATCTGGAAGGCTTCCTCGTTGCCGACCACGACGGCCGCTGGCGCTACCGCTACAGCCAGGCTGCCGTAGTAGCGTCATACGGGGAGATGAGCTCCGCGCAGCCACTGTTCACAAACGTGCGCATCCCGACGCTTCTCGTGCTCGCAGAAGACTCGTACGTCCGCTACGACGATCTCCTCGACGACCACCGCGCCGCGCTCGGCGAACTCCTCCAGGTCGTCACCGTCCCCGGCGGTCACACGGTGCTCTGGGACGCGCTCGAGGAGACCGGAGCGGCTGTCGCGGGGTTCATGCGCGACTAAATTCGACGACCGAGCGTCTCACTCGACTTGACGGGCTCCGGCCGCGCGCTGCACAATCGACCCTACTCGACTCGCCGATGGCGTCTGTGGTCGGTGAGACATCAAACGCCAGTCGAGCGCTTCGACAAAGCCTCCGAGCGCTCAGCGGAGCGGAATGGAGGAATCATGGCGATCGGGACGTTGCGTTGCTTCGCGATTGATGTCGAGGATCTCGAGGTCGCCGCGTCGTTTTGGTCGGAGCTGACCGGGATTCCACGTATCTCTTCGGAATGGCCCGATCGCTTCGCCTACCTGGGCTACGAGGACGAGACGACGTGGCGGCACGAACTCATCCTTCACCTTGTCGCGACGGCGAAGCGGTCGGACCCCGATGCAGTCGACGTCGCTCGACGGATCGACCCGGCTGCGAACCGTGCCCACATCGACATCACTGTCGATGACGTCGACGCGGCGATCGCGCAGATCGAGAGAGTCGGCGGCCGTCTGAAGTACCCGCCGACCCTCTACCCCGTACCACACGCCTATGAGGGCGCACGCCCGTTAATCGATTGGGCGGTCATGCAGGATCCATTCGGGAACGAGTTCTGCCTTGTCCGCGAGCTCACCCGCGCCGAACGGAGAGCGCTCGACGCAGCCGCTGAGCATGGCCCCGCCGCCGACGCCCACTGGCGTGTCGTCGCCCGCGGCGCCCGACGCAACGATTGAACGACGCCAACGCCCCTCGCGGCCGTTGCGATACGCACGGGAACGGCGATTCCGCACCAGGAGGCAGACTTCGACGCGATCGCCCGTCACGCACCACTTGCGGTTGTCTCGCTCTAGCTGATCGGCTCCCGGGGTCCTCCCCCAGCACCTGCCAGAGACATGTCCGCGGCCGACGCGGGCGACGCTGCGGGCGGGCGACGCTACGCGCTGCTGACGCAGGGCTCCGCCTCGCCCCTACACGCAGGGCTTCGCCTCGCCCCTACGGATTGCCGGTGCGAGGGTCGAAGCGTCGCGAGAAGAAGCCGGCTAAAGC
>JANOFZ010000077.1:0-5784 GCA_031413935.1 Thermoleophilia bacterium
GAGGGTGACGCCGTCAAGGCCAACGAGCCGCTCTACGAGCTCGACACGGACAAGGTAACCCAGGAGGTCGAATCGGAGGTCGCGGGCGTCCTGCTCAAGATCGTCGTCCAGGAGGGCGAGACCGAGGTCGGGGCGACGATCGCTGTGATCGGGCGCGACAGCGACGATGTCGCCGTCGGGTCGACGTCCGCAGTCGTTGACGCGCAGGTCGATGCGATTCCCGACGCAGTGGTGCCTTCGACGGACACGGCCCCTGAGTCCGACGAATCGCCGTCAGGCGGCAACGGAGCTGCACCAGAGGCTGCGCCCGGCACCCGCACCAAGGCGTCGCCGCTCGCACGGCGGATCGCGCGTGAGCGTGGTCTCGAGCTCTCGGTGATCGCCGGAACCGGCCCCGACGGCCGGATCCTCGCCGAGGACGTGGAGCGCGCCCCTGTGGGTGGCGCCCCGCTACCTACCGAGGCGACGGCACCCCTGCCACCGAGCACCGAGGTCGAAGTGATCACGCTGAGCTCGACGCGGAAGACGATCGCGCGCCGGCTTACCGACGCCTGGGCGGCGCCGGTGTTCCAACTCGGCGTCTCGATCGACATGTCCGAGACGCTGCACCTCCGCGAGCAACTCGTGTCGCGCCTTGCCGAAGGTGACGTGAAGCCCACGGTCAACGACCTCCTCACGAAGTTCGTCGGGGTCGCGTTGATGCAGCACCGCGCGCTGAACGCGACGTTCACAGGTGACGAGATTCGCCGACACCCGGCCGCGCACGTTGGCATGGCCGTCGCCGCCCCGAACGGGCTCGTCGTTCCCGTCATTCGTGACGCCGACCGGCGTAGCGTTCAGGAGATAGCGCGATCCCGCGCCGACCTCGTGAGTCGCGCCCGGGACGGCAAGATGACGCTACCCGATATGGAGGGCGGCACGTTCACGATCTCGAACCTCGGCATGTTCGGCGTCGAGCAGTTCGTCGCGGTGCTCAACCCGCCGCAGGTCGCGATCCTCGCGGTCGGGGCCGTCAAGGACACGCCCGTTGTCGTCGACGGTGCAGTCGACATCGCGCCCATGATGCACGTCGTCCTCACCTGCGACCACCGTGCGATCGACGGTGCCGACGGCGCCGAGTTCCTCCGCACGCTCGTCGCGTTCGTCGAGCAACCTGCGCTCGCGTTGTAGGGGGAGGCTTGACGGTCGTCGTTCGCAGAGGTGGAGCGCAGGACGTGCGATTCCTCCGCGACATGCTGCATCACGCCTACTACTGGAAGGAACGACAGCCCGACGCTGGTCCCGGGCCGGTACAGCTCTACGTCAAGGCGTGGGGGCGCCCGGGGGATACAGCGGTGATTGCGTTGCTCGACGGCTTCCCGGTGGGCGCCGCGTGGTATCGGCTATTCATCGGCGAGCCGGCCGGGTACGGGTTCATCGACGAGCGGACGCCGGAGCTTGCGGTCGCGGTGGTGCCGAACGCACGGGGCCTCGGGGTCGGAAGCGCGTTGCTCAGAGCGCTTCTCGATCGGGCTCGGGACGATGGCTACGCTGCGCTGAGCCTCGCTGTCGATCGCCACAACGAGGGCGCGATCGGGCTCTACCGACAGTTCGGGTTTGGCCAGGTGGCAGAGGCGCCGGGCTCTCTCACGCTGCGCGTGGTGCTCTCGTGAGTACGATCGCTACCAACCGACGAAAGAGAGAAGCGTGAAGTGTGACGTCGCAGTCCTCGGAGGCGGCCCGGCCGGGTATACCGCAGCGATCCGCGCGGCACAGCTCGGAGGCAAGGTCGTCTGCATCGAGCAGGAGCCCGAGCTCGGGGGCACCTGCCTGCGCGTGGGCTGCATTCCCACCAAGGCCTGGGTGCAGACGGCGCACGCGCTGCACGACGCCCGCGAGACGTTCGCGAAGCTCGGGGTCGGTGTCTCGGAGCCGCGGCTCGACTTCACGCAGGCCGCAGCCTGGAAGGACGGTGTCGTGGCGCAGATGACCGGCGGCGTGGCCGGGTTGCTGAAGGCGAACGGCGTCGAGTGGATTCGTGGCAGAGGTCGCTTCACGAGCGCGACGACGATTGCCGTGGAGGGCAGCGAGGACGTGACCTTCAAGAGCGCGATCGTCGCGACCGGCTCCTATCCCATGCGCCCGCCGATCCCGGGTCTCGACTCGCCGAGGTGCGTCGACTCGACCGGCCTGCTCGCCCAGACCGAGGTTCCGCGCCGGCTCGTCGTGCTCGGCGGAGGAATCATCGGTTGCGAGTTTGCATCGATCTTCGCGCATTTCGGCAGCGAGGTGACGATCGTCGAAATGCTGCCGACGCTCATCCCGCAGGAGGATGCCGACGCAGCGAAGGAGCTGAAGAAGGCGTTCAAGAAGCGTGGGATCGCCATGCACCTGGAGAAGCAGTGCACCGGGGTGGATGATCTCGGAGATCACCTCGTGGTGCAGTTCGGCGACGGCGAGGCGGTCGAGGCGGATCTCATGCTCGTCGCCGTCGGGAGAGCGCCAAGCGTCAATGGTCTCGGTCTCGACGAGATCGGAGTTCCGACCGATCCCCGCAGCGGCATCACGACGGACGACCACATGCGCACCGCGATCCCGACGATCTACGCCGCGGGCGACGTTGCCGGCCGCTGGCAGCTCGCTCACACCGCCTTCCGAGAGGGCGAGATCGCGGCGGAGAACGCGATGGGCCATGAGTCTGCGCTCGGCACCCCGTCCGTGCCTCGTCCGATCTACACCGATCCGGAGATCGCCGGCGTGGGGTTGACCGAGGCTCAGGCCAGGGAGCGCTACGGTGACTCGGTTGCCGTCGGGGTCTTTCCGTGGGTCGCAAACGCGCGCGCAGTCATGTCGGGAACGACCGCTGGCTGGGTGAAGTCGATCCACGAGACGACGTACGGTGAGTTACTCGGTCTCGTCATCGTCGGTCCGCACGCGACCGACCTGATCGAGGTCGGCGTCGTTGCAATCGACGCGGAGTCCACCGTGGAGACGGTTGCAGACGGGATCGCGCCTCATCCGACACTCTCCGAGGCGATCAAGGAAGCCGGCCTCGTCGCTCTTGGCCGGGCAATCCACCTTCCCCCGAAAAGGCGGTAGAGGTCACTAAATGCTCAACTCCGAGAATTCACGTCGAAACGCCATCGCGATGTCTATTGGCTGGTGGTACCTGCGCCGGCTGATTCGCAAGCGCGGAACCGCGGCCGTCGCCGGGTACGTCGCGGGCGAGGGACTCTCGTTCGCGCGCCGCCCCCGCAAGCGCCACCCGCTTCGCTGGTTACTCGTGGTCGGCCTCGCCGGTGCGGGCGGCCTCTTCTGGTGGCGGAAGAAGCAGGGAGGCGGGGATGACTGGGGAGACTGGGAACCGGTCGCGCCGGTCGCACCCGTGGCGCCGATGCCGGCGGAGCCCGAGCCGACGGATCCAACGTCAAAACGTGATGGAGCGCCGACGCTCGATCCCGAGCCGGATCCGGCGGATCTCGTCACCACGTGAGCGACGGCGCTCGGTTCGTCCGGCCGTCTCTGGAGCAGTTGCCTCCGAACGACCCCGTCGCGCCACCGGCCGAGCACGACGCCTCGCTCGGTCTCAATGAGGGACTCTCCGGCCCCTTCCCCTCAGCTCTCGCGGCGATCGCGGCTGCCGTTCCCGGGCTGAACCGCTACCCCGGGCGTGGCTCCGAGGAGCTGGTCGCTGCGCTCGCTGCGCGGCATGGCGTGCCGCCGGCGCAGGTCATCGTCACCGCAGGTGCCGATGCGGGGATCGGCTATGTCTGCCAGGCGGTCCTCGATCCCGCCGACGAGGTTGTGATCCCGTGGCCGTCGTTTCCGAGTTTCCTCCGGGACACACAGAAGCGTGATGCGCGCCCAACCGTCGTTCCGCTCCGTGACTGGGCCATCGATCTCGACGCCATGCGGGCAGCGTTGACCGATCGAACGCGCCTCGTCTTCATTGCCACCCCGAACAACCCGACAGGGCTCGCCGTCCCGCGAGACGCGTTGCTCGCGTTCCTTCGTGATCTCCCGGCGGCAGTGTTGCCCGTCATCGACGAGGCGTACTTCGACTACCTCGACCCCGCGCTGCGTCTGGACTCGATCGCGGAGATCGTGCGCAACGGGGGCGACGCCGTCGTGCTGAGGACGTTCTCAAAGCTCTACGGCCTGGCCGGGCTCCGAGTCGGTTATGCCGTCGGGCCTACGGCTGTCGTTGCCGCGATGAGAAAAGTCCAGCGTGGCTATGACGTCGGGTCACTCGCGCAGGCGGCGGCGCTTGCGAGCCTTGGCGAGACGGCCGAGATCGAGCGCCGGCGGGAGGCAAACAGCATCGCCGTGGAGAGGCTCATCTCGATCCTGCGCGCCCACGGGCTCGAGCCTCTCGCTGGAAGCGTCACGAACTTCGTCCTCGTGGACGTCGGGGCGGATGCGGTTCGACTTGCCGATGAGCTGCTCGCCCGCCATGTGGCCGTGCAGGCTGGCGGACCGTTCGGTGCCCCATCGGCCCTGCGGATCGGCGCCGGGTCGGCGGCCGACCTCGCATTGCTCGACTCGGCTCTCGGTGCCGCGCTCGGTCCCGGACGTTAGGAGGCTGTAAACCGGAGCAGATCTCGCCGGGGCCTCCGCTATCCTGAACCGACTGGCGCTCGGCGCCCGTTTGCCTATGCGGACGACACTCAAGAGAGGCGTAGGACGAGGACATTCCGAGAACGGCAACGGGAAGATGCAGTTGCCGCCGGAGGTCGTCGGCCCGATCGCGATCTACCGTCAGCCCGAACCGCCCCGGCGGAGCCGGCGCACCCTCGCGCTGACGATTCTCGGGTGGGCCGCGATGGTCGTCGTCGTGGCCGCTTCGGGCGTGGCCGGAGGGGCGTACCTCTACCTCCACGAGACGGTCGCGGCCGTCGCTCCGAGGAGCGTCGACGTCAAGGTGACAGCACGCCGGCTCGATCTTCCGGTCGCGGGCCAGCCTGCCACCGCACTCGTGATCGGCTATGACCGCAGAGCGGATGAGGCAAAGGATGCGCCGTCCCGCTCGGACACGCTGATGCTCGTCCGGGTGAACCCAAAGAACGACACGATCTCGATGCTCTCGTTCCCCCGCGATCTGCGCACCGAGCTCGTCTGCCCCGGCGGCTCGTCGTACACGGGCAAGATCAACGCCGCGTACGCCAACTGCGGTGCGAAGGGAGCGCTCGAGACGGTGCGCAAGCTCACGGGCGTGCCGATCAATTACCTGGTCACCGTGAACTTCACGGGGTTCCGTCAGCTCGTCGACAAGCTCGACGGGATCTGGATGGACGTCGACCGGCGCTATCTCAATACGAGAGGTGGGCCAGGAGGATACGCCACGATCAACCTCCAGCCTGGCTATCAGCGCCTGGGTGGCTACCAGGCACTCGATTTCGTGCGCTACCGACACACGGACAGCGATCTCTACCGTAACGCCCGACAGCAACTCTTCGTCCGGTCGCTAAAGGATCAGGTCAGGACGAACTTCTCGCTGCGCAAGCTGCCGAAGGTGATCAAGGTGCTGACGAGCAACGTCGAGGTCGGGCAGGGAGGTGGCCAGAACGTCAGCGCCAAGACCGTGCTGTCCTACGCCGTCCTCGCCTACTCACTGCCTCCGGGGCACGTCTTCCAGTCGCGCATCGACGGTCTCGAAGGGTTCTCCGATCTAACGACCTCGTCGGAGAACATCTCGTCAGCGGTGCGGCAGTGGGCGAACCCTGACGTCGAGTCGCCGAAGAAGGCGACGGCCGTTGCGCTCGGTGAGAAGGTGAAGACGAAGGCGCCGCCGCCCAAGGAGACCGC
>JANOFZ010000078.1:0-3436 GCA_031413935.1 Thermoleophilia bacterium
TGCGGCGAATGCGTGATTGCAAGACCTGACACCGATTACACTCTTGCGCCGCAAGCTCACCGTCACCGGCCAGCGGGGAGAGGGGTAGGTCAGCGTACGAGCACGGCGCGGCACACCTCGAGCTGGCCGACGACGCAGACCTTGGTCGAGTCGACGGGGCCGACCTGGTAGTCGACCGGCTGGACGAACCGGCCCACGACGGCTCCCTTTGGAGGTGTCGCGACGGACGAGTCAGGGCAGGGATCGCTATTTTGCGCGCTGCTGCCCCGCCAGCTCATGACGTAGAACGCGGCGAACCCCGCGACTGGCGCAACTTCCTCCGGATCCCCGCCGGTCGAGCCTTTGAGGGCCTGGTAGGGGAGCACGAACACCCTCACGACGCGTGGATCGAAGGAGTCGCCGCCGTTTGCGAGCCACTCGGCGTAGTTGCCCCGATTGCGACAGACGGTCTGGCCGCAGCTGTTGTTGAGGATCGTGGCGCAATTCTTGGTTGCCACCGACATGCCTTCGCCGACCACGGGGGGTGAGAGGCCGGGTGCGGTCGGCACGCATTCCCATGCGTTGGTGGCCGAGTTGGTACCGTAGGAGAAGAAGGTGTCGCGGGCCGGGCAGGACTTGTTCGGTGCGTCCCAGTAGACGTTCCACCAGAACTGCAAGGGATCGTCCACGGGGTCCTGGCCGAAGGTGTTCTTCTTGTACCAGGGCTTGCAGCCGCTCTCGAAGGCCTTGAACTCCTGTCCTTGGGCGTAATCCGGATCGCAGCGCAGCGTCTGGTTCGCCTGCGGGTCGTCGAGCCGGAGCGTCGTCAGCTGCCCCACCTTGAGCACGGCCCGGATCCCGAGTATCGGGAAGATCGACGTCATCGTGCCGCCGTCGGCGACGTTGTCGAGCGGCGCGCCCGGGAGCCCTACCGCGAAGGTGCTTCCCGAGGTGCGAACGAGCTCGACGGCACCGGCGTTGGTTCGGTTGCCGACAAACGCGCGGTGGGCATTCTCGTCAGGGCCGTCGTACTCGCACGGGTTCTGGCCGCCGTTCCGACACTGGAGCGCCCCCCAGGTGTGTTGTGGAGTGGTCGTCGTGTCGGTCCAGTCGATCTCGACGCTGACGTCATTCGGGCCGGGATCCGCGGTGAAAGGCGTTCCGACAGTAGTCCACGTCCCGCTCGGCTGGTTCGGGGCGGGCGGAGTGAGAGCGACCCCGTTGACCTTGACGGAGAAGTTCGCGGCCACCGCGAGCTCGGAGTCGTCACGCGTGCCCCACTCGACGTTGACGGTGGCGCCGTAGGGGCAGTTCGTCGCCCCGTCGGGAAGCCTGGCGAAGTAGGAGTCGAAGGGACAGCCGCCTGTGAGTACGACGTCCTCGACCCTGGGCTTCACCTCAGGGTCGCCGTCCGTCCAGACGCGGATCTGCGAGAGTCGCGAGAAGCAGTCCGCGAACTTCGAGGACGCTAGCGTCGCGCAGCTCTGGTTGATGTCGACCTGGTCGCTGCTCGTGAGGCGCACCTGGACACCGACCGGCAGATAGGGTTGCCCGCACCCGCCCGACGATGGGATCGGCAGGAACACGGAGTGGCTCCTGTCGCCCACCGCGGGGTCGGCGACGCTCTGAGGCCCCCAAAGCGTTCCGCCGCCCGCGTTTTGGTAGGCGGCCTGATCGGCGTCCGGGAACGGCGCCAGATCAATTGTTGCGATCGGCGACGTGTGGCTCGGATCGTTGCACTCGTCGAAGTAGCGCAACTGCGCCTTGACGACCATGGTGTCGGGGACGCCGATCGGAAGGAAGTTGCTCGCGGCCGTGGCGGGACGGATCTCCACCCGCGCGCGGGCAGTGTTGCGGCTAAGCGGCAACCCGAACAGCCCAAAGAGCGAGGGCAGGTCGCGCTCCTTCACTTTCACGTCTACCCACTGCCCGCCCGCCGGCGAGACCTCGTCACCGGGCGGGTGGAAGTAGCAGGGATCAGCCAGCGGTTCCGGAGGCGTGCCCCCAGAAGGAAGCTCGCTGCCGCCAGGAGCTGCGCTGTCCCAATCGGAATAGTCGGTGTCGTCGGTGTACCAGCGCGAGTTGATGACGACATCGAGCCTCCCCTGATTCGCGATCTCCGGGTTGTAGAGCGAGGGGGGCGGCGAGCCTGGCAGATAGTCGGAGGCCTCGGGATCGGCCGCGTACTGGCGCGCCACGTTAGCGATCGCATTCGCCGTCGACGCTTTCAAGTCCGGGACGGCCGACTGGACGCACGACGCCCAGTTCTGAGCGTACGAGACGCCTGCCGCGAGCGCACCCGCGTCAGCACGGATCTGCAACTGCCGTTTGTGCGCGAACCAATTCCCGCTGTCGATCACCAGCGCGACAAGCAGAAGGAATACAGGAAACAAGAGAGCCGAGAGCACAATGATCCCGCCGTGTTCTGTGCGCGGGTCTCGTTGCCCCATCACGTACACGTTCCGATGTTCTGCGCGTCCGTGTACGCGCTCGGATCCCGCCCATTCGCGATCCGCTCGACCCGCATGGTCGCGGATCCGTCGATCCGGATCGTGCCTAGATTGAGCAGAGGGACGAACCCGAACGGCTTCTGCACCCGGACGCGAACAGGATCGCCGATACTGACGTTCGCGAAAGATGTGCCGGGAAAGTCGATGCAGACCGCGACGTCGCGCCGGAACTCCTCCGTCGTACTCTGCTGCGCATGCTGCTGCAAGCTCTCGCCGGGGTACGGGTTGGTGTCGACGACCGCCCACCGCACAGTCTCGTTCGCGAGATGGTTCGCTTCAATCCAGTAGAAAAACAACCGACCGAAGCCCAGCAGCCCCGCCACGATGAGCAAGAAAATCGGCAGGACGAGCGCAAACTCGACCATGGCAACGCCACGCTCCGACCGCCGCAACTCCCCTCCGACCACGATCCCCCCCAGGCTCGCCGTCCCTGTACGCCCACCACGCCAGCGCGGGCATCCCCTATCTCCCGATTCGTATCATCGGACACTTCGACCAACAATGCAACGGTTGGCGGAACACCCCGATCGTAGGTCCGCCTGCCCCACTTTGGGCACGAGAACCGCACTTGTGCCCAATCCGGTGTGCTCGGGTGTCAGGTCTCGCATTCACGCGCTCCTCTTCGGGTGTCAGGTCTCGCATTCACGCACATCGCTCGCTTCTGATGAGCCGCCGACTCACGGTCGAGTAGTGGTAGCCGAGATGACCGCCTATCTCACACCCGTTGAGATGACGCATCCCGATCGGCAGATTCGCCCGCGGCGTCTCGATCAGCAGGTGATAGTGGTTCCCCATCAGGCAGTAGCCGTGGCACAACACCCGACTACGCCTTCATGCGAGCCCTGACACCGCTTCCACCGCCTCTGCCGCGGGCATCACGATGCATTAGCGCGAGACCTGGCACCGCTTCCAGAAAATGTGTCATCGCGAGACCTGACACCCGATTC
>JANOFZ010000079.1:0-5953 GCA_031413935.1 Thermoleophilia bacterium
GCCCGGTTGTCGCCTGCGGAGCGGGTGGGGTGACCGTCGAGCTGACCCGCGACATCACCGTGCGTGTGGCTCCGGTCACCGATCTCGAGGCTGCCGAGATGGTGCGCTCGCTCGCGACGTTCCCGCTCCTCGACGGATTTCGCGGCTCGACGCCAAAGGACGTGCAGGCGCTCGAGGATGTGATCCTGCGCATGTCGGCGATGGCCAGCGACCAGCCGGAGATCGCCGAGGTGGACTGCAATCCCGTGATGGTGCTCGACCGGGGAGCAGCTGTGGTCGACGCGCGCGTCCACGTGCGACTGTCGGTTCCCCAGCCGCCCGTTGCGGGCCGAACCGACGTCTGACACTTCTGAATGCGGCGACTACGCCGACTCGAACAGCGCCTCCCAACGGGCGAGCAGCTCCTGCAGTTCGTCGCGTGAGGTGCGGTACTCGGTCAGCAGGTCCATGTTCGTCCAGTCCTCGGCGAGCTTCGCCTCGAGCTGCTCGATCCGCTGCTCCAGGGTCGTGATGCGCCGCTCGACCTGCTCGAGCTCGGACGGGCCCTTCTTCTTCGCGGCCGGCCTGGCGGGCTTCGGCTCTTTCGGGCGCGGTGTTGCGGCTGTCGGTGGCACGATCTCCCGTTCCTCGCGTGTCTGCACGAGGTCCGCCCAGCCGCCATCGTAGAAGTGCAGGGCATGACCCTCGATCGCGACCGTCCGCTCGGCGACCGCATCGAGGAGGGCGCGGTCGTGGGAGACGAGGAGCACCGCGCCCGGGAATGCCTCGAGCGCCGCCTCGAGCGCCTCGCGGCTCTCGAGGTCGAGATGGTTCGTCGGTTCGTCGAGCACGAGCAGGTTCGCTCCCGAGGCGACGATAACGGCGAGCGATAGCCGTCGGCGCTCACCGCCCGAGAGCACCGAGACCTGCTTCTCCTGCTCGGTGTAGCCCGAGAAGAGGAACTTACCGAGGAGGTTCTGCGCCTGAGGGCGCGCGAGACCCGTCATCGCGACCGCGCAGTCGAGCACCGTGCCGCGCTCGTCGAGCTCGACGTCGTGCTGGGAGAAGTAGGCATGCTCGACGCCGTGGCCGAAGCGGATTTTCCCCGCGTCGGGCTGCCGATGGCCGACGAGCGTTTCGAGTAGCGTCGTCTTCCCCGACCCGTTCGGGCCAACAAGCGCCACGTGCTCCTCGCGCTCGATCACGAGTGAGCCACCGTCGATCAGCTCCTTGCCACCCGCCGAGAGGCGCAGCCCCTCGATCTCGATCACGATTCTGCCACTGCGCGCCGGCTTGAGGAATTCGAAGCCGAGGCTCCGTCGCCGCTGCGTCAGGTTCTCGAGCTCGCCCGCGGCCTTCTTGCGCTCCTGCTCGAGACGACCGATCTGCGTGATCTTCGCCTGCGCCTGCTTCGCCTTCGATTTCTTGTAGCGGAACCGTTCGACGAATCGCTCCAGCCGCTCGATATCGGCGCCAACCCTCTTCACGCTCTTCGCTGCAGCCTGGGCCCGTGCGGCCCGCTCGAACCGCCACTGGTGCCACGGGCCCGAGAAGTAGAGGCCGCGTCCGCCCTCGAGCGCGAGCACCGCCGTTGTCACGGACTCGAGGAACCAGCGGTCGTGGGCGACGAGGATCACCGCAGCGTCGATCGTTGTCAGCTCGCGCTCCAGCCATTCGAGACTCTCGACGTCGAGGTGGTTCGTCGGCTCGTCGAGCAGCAACAGATCGGGATCGCCGGCGAGCGCACGGGCAAGAGAGGCACGCGTCAGCTCGCCACCCGAGAAGGTCGAGAGCTGGCGATCGAGGTCGGCGTCGCGAAAGCCGAGGCCACGGAGCATGGACGTTGCGCGATCGCGCCAGCCCCAACCTCCGGCATGCTCGAGCCGTGCCTGCGCCTCGCTGTAGCGCTTGAGCGTCGCCGGATCGTGCGTCCCGGTCGCCATCGCCTGCTCCAGTTCGCGAAGCTCCTCCTCGATCCGAACGAGCGCAGTGGCCCCCGAGATCGAGTATTCGCGGAGCGTCAATCCGCGGTCGCGGGGCGGGCGCTGATCGTGGAGGGCGATCCGGGCGCCCTTCTGCAATGCAAGCTCCCCGCCCTGGATCGTCGTCTCGCCGATGATCGTCCGCAGCAACGTCGTCTTGCCGGAACCGTTCTGGCCTGCGAGCGCCAACCGCTGTCCCCGGTCGACCGAAAACGAGATTCCGTCGAAGAGAGGATCCCCGGAGAACTCCTTTCGGAGATTGGATGCGATCAGGACGGACACGGCACTAGGGTAGATGCGGCCAACGCACTCCTGGCGATATGCTCGCCCAAGTGGTCGCTCCGGGAAATCCTGCCACGCTGCGCGTGGCTGCAAACACATCGCAGGGCTTCGTCCTCGGTCGCACCCGTACGGGGGAAACTGCGTGGGTGCCAGGCTTAAGCCTGGCACCCACACTGTCTCCTCGCTCCCTGCGTCCTCGCCCTGCTCGGTTTTCGCCGGCGCACCACGACAGGATTTCCCGGAGAGACCACTAGTGGCCACGGATCCCCGCACCCAGACGGTCGACACGATTCGCGCGCTCGCGATGGACGCGGTGCAGCAGGCGAACGCCGGCCACCCCGGCACGGCGATGGCGCTCGCGCCGGTCGCGTATCTCCTCTACCGCGACGTGATGCGCCATAACCCGGCCGACCCGCACTGGCCCGGGCGCGATCGCTTCATCCTCTCCGCCGGTCACGCCTGCGTGCTCCAGTACGCGTCACTTCATCTCGCAGGCTACGACCTGACGCTCGACGACCTGAAGCAGTTCCGCCAGTGGGGCTCGCGCACGCCTGGCCACCCCGAGTGGGGCCACACGGCGGGGATCGAGACGACGACCGGGCCACTCGGCCAGGGGTTTGCGAACGGCGTCGGGATGGCGATCGCTCAGCGCTTCCTCGCCGATCGCTACAACAGGCCGCACCATGAGATCGTCGATTCGTGGATCTACGCGATCTGCTCCGACGGCGACATGATGGAGGGCGTCACGCAGGAGGCCGCCTCGATTGCAGGCCACCTCGGTCTCGGCCGCCTCGTCTACGTCTACGACGACAACCACATCACGATCGACGGCACCACCGCCCTCACCTTCACGACGGAAGACAAGGGCAAGCGCTTCGAGGCCTACGGCTGGCACGTCCAGCACATCGACGATTCCGAGGATCTGGACGGGCTGCTCGGTGCTCTCGCCGCCGCCAAGGCCGAGGAGGATCGCCCGTCGCTGATCGTGCTGCGGACGCACATCGCCTACCCCGCACCGAACGCGATCGACACATCGAAGGCACACGGTGCGCCACTCGGTGAGGCCGAGATCCGCGCGACCAAGGAGGCGATGGGCTTCGACCCCGACGCGGCGTTCGCGGTCTCCGATCTCGTGCACGAGCACATGGCTCCTGTCCTCGCGCGCGGCGCCGAGCTGCAGCGGGAATGGGACGAGCGCGTGTCAGCCTGGGCCGGTGCGTTCCCCGCTCTTGCGAACGAGCGCGAGCTCGACCTGCGCGGCGAGCCGCGTGACGGCTGGCGCGAGGCCCTGCCCGTGTTCCCGGCCGGGGAAGAGGTCGCGACGCGCGATGCGGGACGCACTGTCATGCAGGCGCTCAAACCGTTCACGCCCACGATGGTGGGCGGTTCCGCCGACCTTGTCGAATCCAACAAGACCGAATTCGCGGGTGCCGGGATCTTCTCGGCCACCCATGCCGGCCGCAATATCGCGTTCGGGATCCGCGAGCACGCGATGGGCTCCATCGTCAACGGGATCGCGCTCGACCCGGCGATGCTGCGTCCGTACGGCTCAACGTTCCTCATCTTCTCCGACTACATGCGCGGCGCCGTGCGCCTCTCGGCGTTGATGGGTCTCCGCACGGCATGGGTCTGGACGCACGACTCGATCGCCGTCGGCGAGGACGGGCCGACCCATCAACCGGTCGAGCATCACATGGCGCTCCGGGCGATTCCGAACCTCTGGTACGTGCGGCCGGCAGATGCGAACGAGACGTCGATGGCGTGGCGGATTGCCGTCGAGCGCCCGGACGGGCCGGTTGCCCTCGCACTGACCCGGCAGAAGCTGCCGACCTTCGACCGCACGATCGTCGCGCCGGCAGAGGGCGCCCTCCGCGGCGCGTACACGCTCTGGCAGCGCGGCGAGGGGGAGCCCGACGCAATTGTGATCGCGACGGGCAGTGAGGTGTACCTCGCGCTCGAGGCGGCACAGTCTCTCGCAGCGAACATCCGCGTCGTCTCGATGCCGTGCTGGGAGCTCTTCGACGAGCAGGACGACGACTACCAGGATTCCGTCCTGCCTCCGTCCGCCGAGGTACGCGTCGCCGTCGAGGCGGGCGTGACGCTCGGCTGGGAGCGGTACGCGAGTACGATTATCGGTATCGATCATTTCGGAGCCTCGGCTCCCTATCAGCGCATCTTCTCGGAGTTCGGTATCACCGCCGACGCGATCGCCGCAACGTTGGAGGTGGAGCTCGGATGAGAATCGCCGTCTCCTTCGATCATCGTGGCGTGAAGCTCCGCGAAGCGGTTCTCGCGGCGATTGCTGCGGAGGAGCATCAGGCGGTCGATCTGGGGGTGGAGTCCGACGCGGTGCGCGTCGACTACCCGGACAAGGCCCTCGAGCTCGGGATGACGATCCGCCGAGGCGAGGCCGACCGTGGTGTGCTCGTCTGCGGCTCGGGTGTTGGTGCCTCGGTTGCGGCCTCGAAGATCCCCGGCATCCGCGCCGCGATCTGCCACGATTCGTACTCCGCTCACCAGGGCGTCGAGCACGACGACATGAACGTGCTTTGCCTCGGCTCCGAGATCGTTGGCGGAGAGCTGACGCAGGAGCTCGTGCGCGCGTTCTTGCGGGCCCGCTTCATCGGCGGGGGCCGCTACGCAGACCGCCTCGAGAAGGTGGCCGAGCTCGAAAGGATGGCAGATGGCTGATTCGACACGCATGGACGAACTGGCGGAGGCAGGTGTCAGCGCCTGGATCGACTCGCTCTCCCGCGAGATGCTCCACTCCGGTGCACTTGCCCGACTGATCGAGGATGACTCGATCGTCGGCGTCACCTCCAACCCGACCATCTTCCAGAAGGCGCTCGCCGAGGGTGACCTCTACGACGAGCAACTGCGTGAGGTCGCCGCAACGACCGACGATCCGGCGGAGATCTTCTTCGCGCTCGGCATGGCCGACATTCGCGAGGCGTGCGACCTGCTGCTTCCTGTCTGGGAGCGCACCGCGGGGGTGGACGGCTGGGTCTCGCTCGAGGTCGACCCGACGCTCGCCTACGAGCGGGAGAAGACGTTCGATCAGGCGATCAGGTTCAACAAGGAAGTCGACCGTCCGAACCTCTACGTCAAGATCCCGGCCACGGAGCCAGGGCTCGGGGCGATCGAGGACTGCGTCGCGAAGGGCGTCTCGATCAACGTGACGCTGATCTTCTCGCTCGAGCGGTATGCAGCGGTTGCCGAGTCGTACCTTCGCGGTCTCGAACGCCTCGTTGCCGGCGGCGGCGACCCCGCCAACGTTCTCTCGGTTGCGAGCTTCTTCGTCTCGCGTGTCGACAGCGAGGCCGACAAGCGGCTCGAGGCGGTCGGCCGCTCCGACCTCCAGGGACAGCTTGCCGTCGCGAACGCGCGACTCGCCTACCAGCACTACCTCGATGTCTTCGGTGACGACCGTTGGGCCTATCTCGCCGGCAAGGGCGCGCGGCCCCAGCGGTGCCTGTGGGCCTCCACGTCGGCGAAGAATCCCGCGTATCGCGACGTCATCTACGTCGAGGAGCTGATCGGGCCCGACACGGTCAACACGATGCCGCTCGAGACGGTTCGGGCGTTCGCGGATCACGGCGAAGTCAAGACCGGGAGCCTCACCGACGGGATCGGTAAGGCGACTCAGCTCCTCGCTGACCTCGCTGCTGCAGGAATCGACTATGACGACGTCGTCGACACCCTCGAGGCCG
>JANOFZ010000080.1:0-1721 GCA_031413935.1 Thermoleophilia bacterium
AGCTTGCCGGTCTCGAAGGTGATCTCCTGACCACCGATCTCGATCGACACCGTGGCTTGACGCCCGGTTGCGATGCTCATATGTGTGTTCCTTCCTTCTTTCTGTTTCGGAAGGTGGAAGTTTGAGCCAACCGTGCTGCCCCGCACGGCTCGATCAAACACCCACCTTCCGCCGGTGGGACGTGCGCCGAGATCGTTGACCTAGCGGCGCAGGCCCAGTTCCTTGATGAGGGCGCGATAGCCCTCGAGGTCGTTCTTCTGCATGTACGTGAGGAACCGACGACGGCGCCCGACGAGCTTCAACAGACCGCGACGCGAGTGGTGATCCTTCGAGTGTGTGCGAAGGTGCTCGGTGAGGTCGTTGATGCGCTTTGTCAGCATCGCGACCTGCACCTCGGGCGAGCCCGTGTCGGTCGACGCGCGGCCGTGCTTGTCGATCAGTTCCTGCTTGACTTCCTTGGTGAGGGGCATGCGTCCTCCTTGCGTTGAGATTCCACACTCCAAGCGCGGCGTGAAGGAAGACACGGCCAGCCGAGAGAGGGTCCGATGAGATCGTAGCATCCATGCGGGATTCAGGGGCTCTCGGGACGTTGATCGCGCGCCCTGGACGATGCACTAGGCTCGGATCATGCGCGTCGTCGTGATGGAGGACTATCAGCGAGCCGTGGAGCGGTTGCGCTGTTTCGCGGCGGTCACGGGACACGACATTGTCGTCCACTCGGCACGACCTACGAGCGTCGCCGAGCGTGCGGCCCAGATCGGCGATGCCGACGCGCTCGTGCTCATCCGCGAGCGGACAACGATCGACGCGCCACTCCTCGATCTTCTCCCGCATCTGCGCCTCATCTGTCAGACGGGCCGCGGCATGCCGCATATCGACGTCGATGCTTGCACCCGACGCGGGATCGTCGTCTGTAACGGTGGCGGGTCGCCCTACGCTCCGGCCGAGCTGACCCTGGCGCTGATTCTCGCGTCGTCCCGCGGGATCGTTGAGGACGCGGTCGCGCTGCGAGCCGGCGAATGGCAGACAACGGTAGGCATTGAGCTCAACGGCAAGACGCTCGGGATCGTCGGGTACGGGGCGATCGGGGCGCTCGTTGCGCGGTACGGCCATGCGCTCGGGATGCCCGTGCTCGCCTGGGGTCGCGCGGGATCGCTCGCGCGGGCACGGAACGACGGCTACGAACCGGAGCCGGATCTCGAGGCCCTCTTCGCGCGTTCGGATGTCGTCAGCCTGCAGCTCAAGCTGGCTCCCGAGACGCGCGGGATCGTGACGGAGCAGCACCTCGCCGCGATGAAGAGCGATGCGCTCCTCGTCAACACGGCGCGGGCGGGCCTGATCGCAACGGGAGCACTCGACGCCGCACTCACTGCGGGGCGGCCCGGCCGGGCCGCGATCGACGTCTTCGACGACGAGCCTGCAACGAACGACCCCGTTCTCCGCCACGCGTCTGTTCTCGCCACGCCGCACCTCGGATACGTGACGTGGGAGACGTACGAAAGCTACTTCGCGGAAGCCTTCGCGCAGCTCGATGCGTTCGCCACCGGAGCGCCGATCGGGGTTGTGAATCCCGAGGCGATCACGCCGACCTAGCGGCCCTTGAGACAACGGTGCACCTGAAAAACGTCCGCCCGGGAAGGGCCGCTTTGGAGCAGGCACCAAAGTGGGGCTTGCTGCAACGATCATTACGGGTCTAACGTTGCAGCAATCCCCACCGAGGG
>JANOFZ010000081.1:0-3766 GCA_031413935.1 Thermoleophilia bacterium
ACGGACGAGAACGTGTTCGTGCCCGGCCCGATCTTCTCGTAATAGCGCAGGAGGTTGTGCGTGATCTCGAGCACGCCGAACGTGGCGATGCCCGCGGCGAGGCCGGAGAGACGCATGAGGGGGAGGCCGACGAGCAGCGCGTACACGCCGCCGACCGCAGCGGCCGTAAGGAGCGACGGCACGTTCCCGATCGTGTGATCGCGGAGAACCGGGAAGAGGTACTGCATGATTGCCGGCTTCTCGGTGACCGGCACCGAGAGGACGCCCGCCGTCCATGCACCCACGGCGACAAAGCTGATGTGCCCGAACGAGACGACGCCGGAGTTGCCGACGAAGACGTAGATCGAGACGACGATCGCGACAGCCACGAGGGCGTTGATGAAGTAGATCTCCGTCGAGTTCGACGCGACGCTGCCGAGCAACGCAGCAACCACGACGAACCCCGCGGGGCCTGCAAGCTGGATCAGACCGCGGCCGCTCATACGCGTTCCACCGGGCCAGGCCCGCGTGCGAACAGCCCGTTCGGTCGGACGAGCAGGACGAGGATGACGAGACCGAACAGGAACGACGGCAGATACTGGCTCTGGTCTGACGGCAGCGCGCCACCGAGGATCCCCGAGACGAAGCCGATCGAAAAGCCGCCGAGCGTCGCGGTAAGGAGTCGGTTCATGCCTCCGACGACCACGCCCGCGAGAACGACGATCGTGTCGCGAAGAGCGAAGTCAGGTGTGACGAGGGGGTTCTGGACGGTCAGGATCACGCTGACGGTCGCAGCCAGGAGCGCCGAGATGAGAACGGCCGAGCCGATCACGCGATCTGCACGCACTCCGAGTAGACGCGCCGTGCGGAAGTCCATTGCCGCCGCGCGCATGTGAAGCCCCACGGTTGTCCGCTCGAGCAGCAGCACGAGGAGCAGCAGGCAGACACCCGCCACGATGATCGCCACGATCGTGATCTTGCGAATGTCCACATCACCGACCGTGACCGGCCGGTTGAGGTAGCCGAGCGATGAGGCCGACTTGCCGAGCGGGCCGAACGCGAGCAGCGCAATACTCTGCAGCAGAAACGCGACGGCGAAGGTCGCGACCAGCATCACGGCCGGCGACTGAGCGCGTAGCGGTCGGAAGACGACGAGATCCATGACGAACGAGAGCGCGCCCACGACCGCGAAGCAGAACGGAATACCCACCCACAGAGGCAGATCCCATTGCGAGGCAAACGCGAGCGCATACGCGCCCGCCATGACGAGCTGTCCGTAGGCGAAGTTGACGAGCCGAAGGACCCCGAAGACGAGCCCGATCCCGACCGCCATCAACGCGTAGACCGCGCCGAGCCCGATCGCATCCACGATCACCTGCCAGCTAATGCTGAGGACGCCGAGGATCACGAGAGGTACGCCGCCACCATCTTGGCAGTGTCGTTCGCGTCCGCAGGCGTGAGCGTCAGACGCAGCTCTCCGTTTGCGATCACGTAGCTTCGGTCGGCAAGCGCCACCGTACGTTGGGCGCGCTGTTCTACGAGAAGGACTGTGATCCCGCGTTCGCGCACCCGCGCGAGCGCTTCGAAGACGACGTCTACGACGGTTGGCGAGAGCCCGAGCGACGGCTCGTCGAGCAGAAGAACTTCAGGTCGCGCGACGAGTGCCCTCGCGATCGCGAGTTGTTGCTGCTGGCCTCCGGACAGAGCTCCTGCGTGCCGCGAGCGGAACTCCTTCACGATCGGGAACAGCTCGAAGACGGCGTCGGTATCAGCCTTGGCAGACTCGCCGTCGCGCCGTGCTGCGTAGCCGAGGCGGAGGTTCTCCTCGACCGTCAGGTCGGCGAAGATCCGCCGACCTTCGGGGACAAGAGCGATGCCGCTGCGCGCAACATCTTCCGGCTTGCGACCGACGACCGAGATCCCGGCGAGCTGGATATCCCCTCCGCGAGGAGCAACGAGACCCATGATCGCGTTCAACGTCGTCGACTTGCCAGCACCGTTTGGCCCGATCAGGCCGACGATCTCGCCACGACCAACCTCGAACGACAGGTTGCGCACGGCCGCGATACCGCCGTAGCTGACGTCGAGCCCCTGGATCGAGAGCATCGTCTCGCTCACGTTTCCACCCCATGGACAGCGCTCTCTCCGAGGTACGCAGCGACGACATCGAGGTTCTCGCGGATCTCGTCCGGCGTGCCCTCGGCGAGCGTCTTGCCCTGATCGAGCACCAGGAGGCGATCGCACACCTTCATGATCAGGGCCATGTTGTGATCGATCAGCAGGACGCCGGCGTCGTGGTCGTCGCGCACGGATCGAATCACGGCTGCGAACTCGGGAACCTCGGCCTCGGGAAGCCCTGCCGCCGGCTCGTCCATGAGGACGAAGATTGGATCGGTTGCAAGTGCGCGGGCGACGCCGAGACGTCGCTCGTCGCCGTGAGGCAGTGAGTCCGCCGGGGCGTTGGCGTAGCCGTCCAGCCCCAGGAGCCCGAGGATCTCGGTCGCCTTTGCCCGTGCCTGCTTCGGCGTGGAGCCAACACCGAGGGCCGCGACTTCGATGTTCTCTCGCACGCTGAGCTGCCGAAATGCGTGCGAATGCTGGAACGTGCGCGCCAGGCCACGTCGGCCGCGTCGGTGCGCGCTCCAGGATGTGATCGACGTGCCATCGAGCTCGACCGAACCGGACGTCGGCCGATCGAATCCGGTGAGAACGTTGACAAGCGTCGACTTGCCGGCCCCGTTCGGCCCGATCAAGCCCACGACCTCGTGCCGGTGGATCTCGAGGGAGACGCCCTGTAAGGCATGGACGCCATCGAACGAGCGGGAGACGTCGGCGGCCCGGAGCACTCCTCCGGACCGCCGATCGCCCCGCGGTTGCTGCTGTGCTTCGCTCAAGCCAACTAGATCTTCGGAACGACCTTCGCCGTGACCGAGCCGACGACCTTGGCGTTGTTGTCCTGAATCCGAATCACACGGTACTGGCGACCGAACACCGAGTGCAGCTTCGGCGAGAAGCTGACGAGGCCCGACAGCGTCGGCACCTTCGTGAACTTCTCGAGCTGCGCTGCGAGTGCGAGGCCGTTCGTCGAGCCACCGGCGCGATTGATCGCGACGACGACGCCGTCGATCGCGGCCGAACCGGTGACGAAGCCACCCGTTCCGGCCTTGACCTTCTTCGCGAGTGCCGTAACCGCCTTGTTCGGATCGTCACCGAAGATCGAGGCGTACGTGACGAAGTAGTAGTTCGTCACCTTCGGATCCTTGGACACCCAGTACGTGCCGTCGCCGGCCCATGAGTTGAGCATTGGAGTGTCGTTGCCGAGCGTGCGCAGGCCGTTGAGGATCGGCACCATCGCTCCGAACGGCGGAGCGGTCGACGTGACGATCACGTCGGCCTTCTTGCCGTTCAGCCGCGTGACGACGTTCTGCCAGGCGGCCGGGCTTCCACCGAGCGACTGGTAGCTCTCCTGTGCAACGACCTTGCCGCCCAGTTGCGTGAATCGAGCCTTGAACGCCTTGACGACGTCCTTGAAGTAGACGATCACGGTGTCGGTTGCGAGCGCCGCGGTTCTCCACCCCTTCGCGTACGCGTACTGCGCCATCGCCGAGCCTTCATCCTGTGCGACGTTGCCGAACGAGAACGCCAGCCGGCCCTTCGGGCCGAACCGCTTCGGGCCCATCTGGTCCGTACCGATGCACGGAGCCACCGTGAGCTTGCCGGCGTTGATCGACTCCTGGACGACCGGTGCAGCGAAGTCGACATCACATGTGGTGAAGATGATGTCCGC
>JANOFZ010000082.1:0-6444 GCA_031413935.1 Thermoleophilia bacterium
GGGCCCGGTCGTAGATATTCCGGCTGCCCTCCTCCTCCCAGGCGCCCTGGCTCGTCCGGTCGGCGAGCTCCGGATACTGAAACTCGCTTCGCATCAGGTGAACCGTCTGGTCGGATCCGAGGTAGTGACCGATGCCCGAGACCGTGTCCCTGATCACGTCGTACGAGAGCGACTCGTCGTTTACCTCGATCCCGCGCAGTAGCCTCTGCGCGTTGCCGAGCAGATCGTTGTCGATCAGCAGCCCCTCGAACGACTGCCCCATCAGGCTGCCGACGATGCCGGGGTAGGCCGAGACGAGGTTGCCACCAGCGAGCGCCGCCGGCGTGATCGTGATGCCCTTCTCGTACCCGGCCTGTGCGTCCATCGTCTTGGCATCGGTCATGCCGGACGCGACGGACGAGACGAAGCCGTAGTGATTGGCGATCTGGGCGCTCGCTGCCATCAGCAGGGCCTCCTCGCCCCCTCCACCCGAGAACCCTCCCGTGCGGAGATCGGAGACGAACGGCCACATCCCGAAGTCGAACGGGTTGCCTGGCCGGATCATGTTGACGACCGCGAGGCATGCGAGCGTCTCGGCGTAGGCCTGCACGAGCGCACCGGCGAGGGCCGCCGGGGCAGTGGCGCCGGCCTGCGGGGCGATCGCGATATCGGCTGCGAGCCCGAGTTCGGCCGTCCGGACGAGGACCTCGGCGTTGTCCTTCCCGAACCGCAACGGCGACACGATCGGGCAGCCGCCGATGCTGCAGAAGGGACGCTTCAGGAACTCGCCTTCCCCACCTGCAACGAGGTCGAACATCGCGACCAGCGGCTCGATGTGGGCGATCGTGGCGCAGCTGAACGAGAATGGCTTGTTCTGGCCTGCCAGCGCCGCATAGGCGACGTTGATGTCGTGGACGAAGACCTCTTCGCTGAGCTCCGATGCGATGAACGGCTGCCCGTAGCAGTGGATGTTGGGCAGCCGATCGACGAGCCGGGCGGCGTCGTAGAGGTCGACGAGCAGGGTCGGCCGGAACGTCTGCGTCGGGTAGTCGAGAATCGTGACCGCCTCGCCCGACGTGCAGAAGTACACCCGCTCTCCTGTGATCTCGATGTCGTTCGCGGGGTCGACCGCGTGCCGAACGTAGCCGCGAGACGCGACGCCCATCATCTCCTCGACGAGCCCACGAGGGAACCTCAGCCGCCCGTCGTCGTCCAGCGTGCAGCCCGCCGGGAGCGCGTAATTGAGGATCTCCGGAATCGGCTCACCAATTCCGATCTGCTCGAGCACATCGAGCGCGGTTGAGTGGATGCGCTCGATGTCGGGCACCGAAAGCGGCTTGTACGTGCCACTCGAGAGGCCTGGCCAGACGGCCGCTGGCCCTGCTGCTGCAGCGGCAGCGTTTGCGCGTGTGCCGCGATCGCGTCGCCCACGCCGCTCGGCTCCGACGGTCACGACGGGCGCCTTGTCCTCGGAGAGCTCCATCCCGCCCATTCTCCTCTCCCGGCCTACTCGAGCGCAACACCACGGCGCCACGTCGGCGAGGCGATGCAGCGCTGATAGCCTCACGCGATGCCGCAGGGACCGCATCTCGTCGACGACATGCAGGCGTCGGCGCCGCCCGTCGAGCTCGCGCTCTCCCGCGCCGGTGTCACCGGGGTGCAGAAGGCAATTCGCATTCGCCGCGGCGACGCAGAAACGGTAATGGCCGCCGACATCGAGTGCACGGTCGATCTCGCCCGCGGTCAGAAGGGCGTTCACATGTCACGGTTCCCGGAGGTGTTCGACGAGGCGATCGGCGATGCGGTTCTCGGCGAAGCACGGATCATCGAGGAGATCGCGGAGGTGATCGCCCGGCATATCGTCGAGCGGCAGAACGCCCATCGCGCAGAGGTGCGCATCACGGCTCGTTGGCCGATGCGCCGCGTGACTCCCGTCACCGGCCTGCCGACGCAGGAGATGGTCTCCCTGATCGGGATTGCGGCGGCGACGGCGAGCACGTCCAGGCGCGTCGTCGGCGTCGAGGCGACCGGCATCAACGCTTGCCCGTGCGCACAGGGACTCGTTGCAGCCCGAGCAGCGGAGCGCCTCACGGAGGCCGGGTTCGAGGCGGCGGCGATCGAGCAGATCCTCCAGCTCGTCCCCATCGCGACGCACAACCAGCGCGGCAGAGGCACGCTCCTCGTCGGCACCACGAGTGAGATCGACGCCGAGACGCTCGTCGATCTCGTCGAGCGCTCGATGAGCGCACCCGTGTTCGAGCTCCTGAAGCGCCCCGACGAGCTCTTCGTCGTC
The DNA here is from genome assembly GCA_031413935.1 of Thermoleophilia bacterium. Taxonomy (GTDB): domain Bacteria; phylum Actinomycetota; class Thermoleophilia; order Gaiellales; family Gaiellaceae; genus Gaiella. Next base: position 2,273 of record JANOFZ010000082.1, read on the forward strand.
GAGCACGCACACCTGCAGCCGCGCTTCGTCGAGGACTCCGTGCGGGTCGCGCTCAAGAATCTGCTCGACGAAGTGCCGGGACTTGCGGATGGAGACTTCGTGCTCTCGCGCCAGGTGAACCTCGAGACGATTCACGCGCACGACGTGCTGGCCGAACGCTGGGGCACGGTCGGTGAGCTTCGTAGCGAGATGCAGGGCGCTGACAGTGCGCGTCAAACGACGCTCGCGGACTGGCTTACGACGTAGAGGCCGGGTCGGTGGCGCGTGAGAAGCGCGATTCGGTGCCGTGCAGCAGGCGGCCGATGTTCTGGCGGTGAAGGAAGACCACCGCCAGGCTGGCTGCGACGGTAAATGCGACAGTCGGCCAGGGCTCGCCGAGAACGACGCACAGGATCGGAAGCACACACGCGGTCACGATGGACGCAAGCGACGCGTACCGGAAGAGCACGAACATGGCGATCCAGATGAGCAGGCAGATGCCTGCCGCGAGTGGCGCGAGGGCGAACGCGACGCCGCCACCCGTCGCGACCATCTTGCCGCCCTTCGTGAACCCGAGCCAGATCGGCCGAGCGTGCCCGACCATCGCGGCTGAGCCGGCGAGCACCCCGACCCACTCGCCGCCGACCCTGAGGCCCACGTAGGCGGGAACGAAGCCCTTGAGAACGTCGAGAAGCGCGACCGGCACGCCGAGCCAGCGCCCGTACGAGCGCCAAACATTCGAGGCGCCGATGTTGCCGCTGCCCTGCTTGCGGATGTCCTCGCCGCGGAGGATTCGCACGACGACGACGCCAAAGGGGATCGAGCCGACGAGATAGCCGCCGGCGATGATCAGGATGTCCTGGAGCACGCCTGGTTACGCAGTCGGGATGCCGTAGGAGGCGATCCAGCCGTTGACGACCGCCCAGTCCAGGTTCGCGAAGAACGCGTCGATGTACGCACCGCGATCGGTCTGGAAATCGAGGAAGTACGCGTGCTCGTAGACGTCCAGCGCGACAAGCGGCGTCGCGTTCCAGACAGGGAACGTGTTCTGCGCATCGCCGATGTAGTTGAAGAGGCGATGCTCGTCCCAGTCGTAGGCCGTCCACGCCCAGCCCCTGCCCGCGATCCCCGTCGCCTTGAGATCCTCCCGCCATGCACCGATCCCACCGAAGTCGCGCTCGATCAGATCCTTGATCGGGCCCTTTGGATCGCCGCCCTCTCCACCGAGGTGCGCGAAGTAGATCTCGTGGTTCTTGATTCCGCCGACGGCGAAGCTGAGGTCGACCTTCAACGCGCGCAGCTCGGAGTAGATCTGGTTCGCTCCAGAACGGTCGACGGCCTCGAGCTTTGCGAGGATCTCGTTCCGTTTACCGACGTAACCCTGATACAACCGGTGGTGGGCCTCGATCGAGGCTCGCGAGATCCCGTCGAGCTCGAGCAGGGCCGGCCTCAACTCACGCGGCATGATGTCGGTGTACGTGGGCATCTGGAAGAACCTCCGGCTCGGCGATCGACGTCCCGCAGCATATCCTTGAAACGAAACCGAACGAAGGAGAAGGAATGGCGTACGAACTGCCCGAACTGCCGTACCCGCTCGACGCGCTCGAGCCTCATATCGATGCAACAACGATGGGGATCCACCACGGCAAGCATCACGCTGCCTACGTGACGAACCTCAACGCGGCGCTCGACGGCACCGAGTGGATGGGCCGACCGATCGAGGCCGTGATCTCGAACCTCGAGATCCTGCCCACCGACAAGCAGGCGGCGGTGAGGAACAACGGTGGTGGCCATTCCAACCACGCGCTGTTCTGGACGTCGCTCTCCCCGAACGGCGGCGGCGAGCCGACCGGCGCACTCGGCGAAGCGGTGCAGGCGACCTTCGGCGCGTTCGACGTGTTGAAGGCGCAGATGATCGATGCCGGCATCAAGCGCTTCGGCTCGGGTTGGTCGTGGCTCGTCTGGGACGGCACCGGCCTTGCCGTGATGTCGACCCCGAATCAGGATTCCCCGATCTCCGAGGGGAAGACACCACTCCTCGGCATCGACGTCTGGGAGCACGCGTACTACCTCGCCTACCAGAATCGCCGCCCCGAGTACCTCGAGGCGATCTGGAACGTGATCGACTGGGACGCGGTCGGCGCACGGTTCGAAGCCGCACGGTAGGCGGGCGAGGGTGCCAGGCCTCATCCTGGCACCCTCTCCGCTTCCAATCCACGGTGGTGCGCATTGCGTAGGTCCGGGGAGTGGACGCCGTCTTCACCTTGCGCTTGCACGCTCGCGCCGAAACAGCGACGATCACATCCGTGAGCGCCCCCGAGGTCACCGATGGGACGCTCATCGAACAGATCGCCGCGGGAGAGCGCTCGGCGTTCGAGGAGCTGTATCACCGGTACGCGCGGTCGGTGCTCGGCTTCGCGCTCCGTCGCATCGGTGATCGGGGCCGGGCCGAGGACTCCGTCCAGGACGTGTTCGCCGCGGTCTGGCGCTCGGCGGCGAGCTACGACCGCAAGCGTGGGCCCGGCGGAGCGTGGCTGTACACGATCGCGCGCAACGCGATCGTCGATGCGCAGCGGCGCAAGCCGGCGCCGACGATGGCCGACCCGCCCGAGGTCGTCTCCACCGATCTCACGCCCGACGAGGAGGCCGAGGCGTCGTGGAACTCCTGGCGCGTCCACCGGGCGCTCGAGACGCTGCCCGAGACCGAGCGATCGGTGATCGACCTCGCCTACTTCTCGGGCCTCTCGCAGAGTGAGATCGCCGGATTCCTCGACGTGCCTCTCGGCACGGTGAAGACGCGCACGCGAAGCGGGCTCGCCCGACTCGCCGACTCGCTCGAGGGAGAGCTATGAGCGTCACGCCTCCACGGTTCGACGATCTCGTCGCTGCCGACGATCCTGGCCGCGAGCGCCTGCTCAGCGCGCACGAGCTGCTGATCGCGGCGGGCCCGCAGCCGGAGCTGCCACCCGAGCTCGCCCACGCACCCGCACCGCCCGACGACAAGGTCGTCCCGTTCGCACGCCGCCGCTTCACCGCGATCGGAGCCGTTGCGATTGCGGCAACCGTGATCTTCGGGATCGGCTACGTGGTCGGTGGGCGAGACGCGCCGGGGGCACCGGTGCAGACGATCGCCATGGCGGGACCGAACAATGCCGAGGCGACGATCGACGTGTTGGCGAAGGACGCGGCGGGCAACTGGCCGATGACGTTCAGCGTCTCGGGGCTGCCGGTGTTGCCGAAGGGGAGCACGTACACGCTGTGGCTGACGAAGGACGGCGAGCTCGCGGAGTCGTGCGGTTCGTTCGTCGTCGCAGGCGGAACGACGGAGGTGCCGCTGAACGCCCCGTACCCGCTAAAGGAGTTCGACGGGTGGGTGGTCGTGAAGACCGGGACGACGCAGCCGCTCCTCAGCCAATCGGCCTGAGCGGCCACCTCCGGGCCGCGCGCTATCGTCGAGAGGTGACCGGTTCGATCCCCAACGGCCCCGTCCGAACCCAGTACGAGGACTTCGCGCGCCTCGTTCTCGCGACCGGGAAGCCGAAGCACGACCGCACCGGAACGGGCACGGTGAGCATCTTCGGCCACCAGATGCGGTTCGACCTCTCCGAGGGGTTCCCGCTGGTCACGACGAAGAAGGTGCACTTCCCGTCGATCGCGTACGAGCTCCTGTGGTTCCTGCGGGGCGACTCCAACGTACGCTGGCTGCAGGAGCACGGGGTCTCGATCTGGGACGAGTGGGCCTCGGAGGAGGGCGACCTCGGACCCGTCTACGGCGTCCAGTGGCGCAGCTGGCCGACGCCTGACGGAGGCCAGGTCGACCAGATCTCCGAAGCCGTGCGACTCCTGCGAGACGACCCTGACTCCCGACGGATCATCGTCAGCGCCTGGAACGTCGCCGACCTCTCGAAGATGGCGCTGCAGCCGTGCCACGCGCTCTTCCAGTTCCACGTCGGCGCGGCGGACTCTCCCGGGTCGCGTCGGCGGCTCAGCTGCCAGATCTACCAGCGCAGCGCCGACGTCTTCCTTGGCGTCCCGTTCAACATCGCGAGCTACGCACTCCTGACCCACATGCTCGCGCAGCAGTGCGACCTCGAGCCCGGCGACCTCATCTGGACCGGCGGTGACTGCCACATCTACGACAACCACCGCGAGCAGATCGAGACGCAGCTTGCGCGCGAGCCCTTCCCGTACCC
>JANOFZ010000083.1:0-13579 GCA_031413935.1 Thermoleophilia bacterium
CTACCGCGCCTACGACGCTCCCGTTACGCGTCGTCGAAGCCCCTGGCCGTGGGTGCTCGTCGCTCTCGCGTTGGTCGCACTGGGCGTCGGAGGATGGTTCCTCTACGGCAACGTTCAGGATCAGATCGACGACAACAAGCCGCTCGTCGTCCAGCAGTACACCGGCATCCTCGAGGTGCGGGCCGTCGACCTGATCACCGAGGACGGGTTCGAGCCGAACGTCCGCCGCGTCCCGAACGGCGACCAACCCGCTGGAATCGTCTTCGACCAGTCTCCCGTCGAGGGCACAGGGCTCGCGCGCGGTGGCATCGTGACGATCCTCGTCTCGACAGGGAAGAAGAACGTCACGGTTCCCGATGTCGTCGGTTCGCAGGTCACCGATGCCGTTGCCACCCTCACCCGCGCCGGCCTCGTGGCGAAGAGCGTGGGCGTTGCGTCCGACAAGCCGTCCGGCACCGTTACCGCACAGGATCCGTCGGCAGGCACATCCCTCGTCGAAGGGGCAACGGTTCGGGTCAACTACTCGACGGGGCCGAAGCAGGTTGCAGTCCCGGCGGTCGTCGGGCTCGACTATTCGGCCGCGCTCCAGCAGCTCCAGGCCGCCGGGTTCGCGGTCGCACGCACCGACGTCGAGAGTGACCAGCCCTCCGGTGTCGTCGTAAGCCAGGTCCCCGCCGGGTCGTCGACAGCCACGAAGGGCTCGACCGTGACGCTCTCCGTCTCGAACGGTCCCCAGACGACACCGGTGCCCGATGTGACGGGCCTCACGACCGCAGACGCGAAGACAACGCTGACGGACGCCGGCTTCAAGGTCACGGTGACGCAGCAGGAGACCGACGTCCAGACCTTCGACGGTGTCGTCATCTCGCAGGATCCGCCCGGGAACACCCAGCAGGATCCCAATACCGTGATCACGCTCTTCGTCGGGGTGTTCGTCCCCGCTGCCACGACTCCAGCCGACACAACGACGACACCGTGACTTCACGTATCCGCGTCGCGGTGCTCGCGGGAGGCCGCTCGAGCGAGCACGAGATCTCGCTTGCTTCGGCGCGCTCCGTCGTCGAAGCACTCGATCCGGAGCGCTACGAGACGCGAACGATCGAGATCGGCCGCGACGGCGTCTGGGCACTGCCATCGGCCCCGGGAGCCGCAGCGCTCGAGGAGGCGCACGCAAGCCTGCCGATCCCCACCGCGGCGGCGCCGCAGGCGCTCGGTGCGGTCGATGTCGTCCTGCCGATCCTCCACGGGCCCTTCGGTGAGGATGGGACGGTACAGGGACTGCTCGAGCTCGCGGATATCGCGTACATCGGGTCCGGTGTGACGGCTTCTGCGTTGTGCATGGACAAGGATCTCTTCAAGGCGGTGCTCCGCGACCGGGGTATCCCTGTCGCGTCGAGCGTCACGCTGCGCACGGGCGATGCCGTAGACAATCCCTTTGGCTATCCCGTGTTCGTCAAGCCCGCACGCCTCGGATCATCGGTCGGAATCTCGAAAGCACGATCCGCCGACGAGCTCGAGCGAGCCGTCGAGCTGGCGCGACGGCATGACGATAAGGTGCTCGTAGAGGAGTTCCAGCCGGGCCTCGAGGTCGAGGTTGGCGTACTCGGGAACCGCCAGCCGATCGCCTCCGTCGTCGGCGAGATCGTGGCGCACGCTGACTGGTACGACTTCGAGGCGAAGTACGCCGACGGCGGCATGGATCTGATCGTCCCGGCGCGCCTGCCAGACGAGACGACCGAACGCGTGCGTCAGCTCGCGGTCGAAGCGTTCATCGCAACCGACTGCGAGGGAATGGCCCGCGTCGACTTCTTCGTTCGCCCCGACGGCCAGGTCATCGTCAACGAGTTGAACACGATCCCGGGCTTCACCGCGACGAGCGTGTACGCGAAGCTCTTTGCCGAGAGTGGGATCCCGTACACCGCTCTACTCGATCGCCTCGTCGAGCTCGCGCTCGAGCGCCAAGCGCAGCGGCGCGCGCTCGCGTACTAGTGCAGTGTCTCAGAACGTGATGCCTGCTTTCCCCTGATGCTGTGTTCTGTCCCGGGAGAGGCTGCGCCATCTTCCCCTACGGGTTGCCCGCGGAACGTTGCGGGACGAGGTGCTTGGCGGGCAGGACAGGTGTCGCCCTACGGAGAGAGGACGCTCTCGAGCGCGTCTTCCCAGACGGCGAGTGCCTCATCGAGCACTGCGTCCTCGATCGTCAGCGGGCATAGGACGCGGATGCAGTTGCCCGAGATTCCGGCCTTGAGGAGAATGAGACCACGCTGGAGCGCCGCGTCGATCACGGCGGCCGCACGTTCGGGTGCCGGTTCCTTGGAAACCGGATCGTTGACCAGCTCGATCGCGAGCATGGCGCCAAGCCCGCGGACATCACCGATCCGGGGCCACCGCGTCTGCCAGGCCAGCATTCGCTCCCGAACGCGCGAGCCAATCACGTTCGCGCGACCGACGAGATCCTCGTCGGCGAAGATCTCGACCACGGCGAGCGCAGCGGCGAGGGCCACGGGGTTGCCGATATACGTTCCGCCAATCGCGCCGACGTGTGGCGCGTCCATGACGTCCGCCTTGCCGATCACGCCCGAAAGAGGCAGACCGGCGGCAATCGACTTCGCGACGCACATGAGGTCTGCCTCGACCGCGAAGTGCTCCATCGCAAACATCCTTCCCGTGCGGCCGAACCCGGTCTGCACCTCATCTGCAACGAGGATGATTCCCTCGCGGTCGCAGATCCGGCGGAGACCCTCGACGAACTCGGCCGGCGCCGGGATGAAGCCACCCTCCCCGAGTTGCGGCTCGAAGACGATCGCCGCGACCTGGGACGGTGCGACATGCGAGGAAAACATCCGCTCGAGCTCGGCGAGTGCATCCGCCGGCGACGGGCCTCTGTACGCGTCGGGGAACGGCGCGCGGTAGACCTCGGGAGCAAAGGGTCCCATTCCGGTCTTGTATGGGTGCACCTTGGAGGTCATGGTCATCGCGAGCATCGTCCGGCCGTGAAACGCCGCCTCGAACACGATTACTGCGGGGCGCGCGGTGGCAAGTCGCGCAATCTTGACGGCATTCTCCACCGCCTCCGCTCCCGAGTTGAAGAACGCAGCCCGCGTCGGCCCTGCGAAGGGCGCAAGGTCGCCGAGCCGCTCCGCGAGCTCGACGTAGGACGCATAGGGAACAACCGTGAAGTCTGTGTGTACGAACCGTGCCGCCTGCTCCTGAATCGCATCGACGACCCTCGGGTGGCAGTGGCCGACGTTGATGACGCCGACACCCCCGGCGAAATCGATGAAGGTGTTGTCGTCGATGTCCGTGATCGTTGCGTTCAGAGCATCGGCGACGAATATCGGAAGGTACACCTGCAAAGGCTTCGCGAGCGCAGTCTCGCCGCGCGCGAGGAGCTCGAGGGAGCGAGGCCCCGGGATCTCCGTGCGAATCTCGATTGATCTCGTCATGGCCACCGCGGAAGCGTACCGGAGCACCGGGTGGCTACTCTCGACACAGTGGAGCTCCAGGATCTCTCACGCGACCCGCACGCCCAGTTCGACTCCTGGTTCGCCGAGGCGATCGCGGCGGGTGTATCCGACCCCGAGCAGATGGCTCTTGCAACAGCCACGCTCGATGCAATGCCGTCAGTCAGGATGGTGCTGCTCAAGGGCCACGACGCGCGCGGGTTCGTCTTCTACACGAACCGCACGAGCCGGAAGGGCATCGAGCTCCGGGACAACGCGAGGGCCGCGGGCGTTCTGCACTGGAAGCCGCTCGAGCGGCAGGTGCGGTTGGAGGGCCCGGTCGTCCAGCTGACTGATGACGAATCGGCCGCGTACTTCGGTACGAGAGCCCGGGAGAGCCAGATCGGCGCCTGGGCGTCGCCGCAGTCGCAGCCGATCGCGGATCGCGGTGAGTTGGATCGACGCGTCACCGAGCTCGAGCAGAGGTTCGGCCCCGGGTCAGAGGTGCCGCTGCCGCCGTTCTGGGGCGGATACCGCATCGTTGCGACGACCATAGAGTTCTGGCAAGGGCGGCCCGGCCGCCTACACGACCGGATCCGGTACGACCTGGCTTCGGATGGCTGGAAGCTGCAGCGACTGGCGCCGTAAAGCCTCTAGCCGCCGTACGTCGTTCCTGCAGGAGCGAGAGCGGGCTTGGTGTACAGCCCGGATGCATTCCAGAGCAGGTATCCCTTCGCCCCCTGAAGTCGAGCGGCAGCGATCTGTGCGAGCACCTCGTCGGTGGTGTAGTCCCAATCCTGGATCCAGGGGACGAGCTGAGCCTGCGAGCCCTTGATCTGCCGCCGGAAGTCCGTGAGCGTCCGGAAGACCGTCTCACCGGGCTCCGCGACGGGACTCTCGAGCCCGAGCTCTCCATCGCCGTAGAGCACGGGGTAGGACATCGGGGAGACACTGTCCGCATGCGTGGAGATCCAGCGGGGAACCTGCCCTATCCCGAGATCGCGCGTCGCTGCAAGCCCGAAGAGCGCGGTCGAAACGCGGGTGCCATACGGTTCGAGTCGCTTGTTTGCGTAGGCGACGAAGTCAGCTATCACACGTCCCTTGGAGACGCTCGTGCGCCCGGGGTAGACGGCGCTTGCAACGTCTCCATCGGACGGAAAGCGCACGTAGTCGAACATGATCTGGTCGAATCCCGCTTTCGCGGCAGCCTCTGCGATCGAGACGCAGTAGTCCCACACGCGGCGGTCGTACGGGTTCACCCACCCGAGACCAGCAGCGGTCGTCCAGACGGTTCCGTCCGCCCGTTGGATCGCGAGATCGGGCCGGGCGCTCGCGAGCGTCGGGTCCTGGAAGCAGACGACCCGCCCGATCATGTAGACGCCGTTTCGGTGCGCCAGCCCGACGAGAGCCTTGGGGTTGTAGTACGGACGCGTGGCGCCGGCAGTCCGGGCCAGGGGCACGTCGGTTGGCGTGAATCCGATCTCCCCGCTTTCGTCCTTGACGTCGAGCTCGATCGTGTTCAGGCCGTAGCGCTTGTATCCGATGTACTCACGGAACTTCCCGGGGAGTGACGCAAGTGCCCCGGTGACGTGAATGCCGCGGATCTCGACCGGGAGGGGCCTCGGGCTGCCCGCTGGAGCAGGAGTTGAGCGAGCGGGTGTCGAGGATCCGTCTGCGCTCGCATCCGCCTCCGTAGTCGGGGCGTCACCGACGAACCTGGCACCCATGACGACGGCGATGACGCCGACGAGGAGGAGAGCCAGGACCGCAGCGCGCCGTCGCCGCTTCGTTCGGCGCGTCTGGTCCCGACGAGCGCGAAAGCGCTCATTCGGATCCATTGGTCCGTAGAGCATGGACACCGGGTCACTGAGCGTACCGCATCCGGGGCCTTCTGCGAACCGATCGCGCAAACATGAGGATGATTGATTCCGAAATGATGTGCTTGTCGGGGAGGGCCTGAACCGAGCAGCGTGGTCGGCTCGGTCTGCGCGAAGGCTGGTTGCCTTGATGCTGATCGAGACGGCCGCGATGCGATGTGTTCAGGCCCCCAGCCGCGAGCGCGTCAATTCGGATTCAATCATCTAGGATCGCGGGCATGGTCCTTTCCGACAGGTCGATCCGCCGACTCATCGCCGAGGGCAGGATCGTCATCGACCCGTATGACGACGCACTGATGCAACCGGCGAGCCTCGATGTCCGTGTTGATCGGCTGTTTCGGGTCTTTCGCAACTCGCGCTATCCCTTCATCGACGTGAAACGCGAGCTCGAGGGCTTGACGGAGCTCGTCGAGATCGAAGGAGACGAGCCGTTCATCCTCCACCCCGGCGAGTTCGTTCTCGGCTCAACGCTCGAGCGCATTGCGCTTCCGGACGACCTCGTCGCCCGCCTGGAAGGCAAGAGCTCGCTCGGCCGCCTCGGGCTTCTGATTCATTCGACGGCAGGGTTCATCGATCCGGGTTGGGACGGGCACGTGACACTCGAGCTCTCGAACGTCGCGAATCTCCCGATCACGATCTATCCGGAGATGAAGATCGGCCAGCTCTCGTTCGTCCAGCTCCTCGAGCCGGCGGAGCACCCGTACGGGTCGAGTGGGCTCGGGTCGAAGTACCAGGGTCAGCGCGGTCCGACGCCCAGTCGCTACTGGAAGAACTTCGAGGCGCCTTCATGATTTTCGTTACAGGCGCTAGCGGGTTCGTCGGTGGGCATGTCGTGCGCGCGCTCGCGAATGCTGGCGAACGCGTTCGTGCGCTCGTCCGCGATGCCAGCGGCGCCGGAGCGCTCGATAATGTCGACTGCGAGCTCGTCCGGGGCGACGTGACCGACGCCGGGAGTCTTCGTTCGGCCGTCGAGGGTTGTTCGGCGGTCGTCCATCTCGTCGCGATCCTCACCGGCAAACCCGCCGATTTCGAGCGGGTGATGACGGCGGGAACACGGAGCCTACTCGACGCTGCTCGTGATGCGGGAGTGACGCGCTTCGTCCACATGAGCGCGCTCGGAACGAGCGAGGCAACGAAAGACACGGTTCCGTATTACCGCGCGAAGTGGACGGTCGAGGAGGCTGTCCGCGGCTCCGGCCTCGGGCACGCGATCCTGCGCCCCAGCTTCGTCTTCGCCCGTGACGGGGGCGCTCTGGCGCAGTTCGCGCGGATCGCGAGGCTCGCTCCGGTGACTCCGGTGATCGGGAGCGGGAACCAACGGCTGCAGCCGATCTGGGCAGACGACCTGGCGCGAGCCGTGACGCTTGCGGTTCGGAGCCACGACGACCTCCTCGTCGAGATCGGAGGGCCTGACGTCATCGACTGGAATGAGTTCTGGTCGCAGCTGAAGTCGGCCCTCGGCACGCGCCGTCCGACACTTCACGTTCCGTTCTGGTTCATGCGCCCGCAGGCGGCAATCCTCGAGCGGTTTCCGCATCCTCCGGTGACCCGCGATCAGCTACGCATGCTGCAGCTCGGAGACAACGTCGTCTCGGACGGTGGCGCGGGCATGACAGCGCTCGGACTCGGTGAGACCCTGCCCCTCGCGGATCAACTCCGTCTCGCCGTCGGCCAACCCGCGTAGCAGCACACCTCCGGCGCGCTGAGCACTCGGGCAGTCTGCGTGTCACAGCGTCACCAGGCGCGGCCCAGCGCAGCTCACGCGACAGAGCACTCGGCCCCGGGAGACACTCGCCAACCGAGAATGCTTGTGACAGATCGTTACGAGTAGGTACCTCGGCCCCAGAGGCCTGCCACGGAGCGTCGAGTCTGACCGTCCTTGTGACACATCGTCACGAGCGTGTGCTGCCCGCGCGTTCCTGGGTGAGTGCGGGAATCGGAGAGACCTCGTCGAGGAGTCTTGACGCCCAGGGCCAGAGATCGCAAACCCCGGGGGTTCGAGGGAGCTCGAGAAATGGTCGTTCCGCCGCGAGTGTTTGTGACACATCGTCACGAGCGGGGCGCGCCGGTTCTTACCCTTGCACTTGGCGCTCGTCCGCAGGGTCGCGAGTGTCCACTGCGAAGTTCCCGGCACGGTCTCGCCCCACGCTCGACACAGAGACGTCGCGTTCTCTGTGCGAGAGTCGGTGAGTGCAGTTTTCTCCCGCCATCGACCCGCGACTTATCGCGAGCGTAAGCCGCATTCCCGATCTCCGTTGTTCAGCCGAGGTCTGGCGCGGGCTCAGGCGCAGGGCATTGCGCTTCGACACCACGACGCCGTGCTACGAGAGTGTCAGAAGGCTCGTCATCGCAGAGCGGGAGCGACGAGCACGACTCGTAGCCACGCTCACGACGACGGTCGAAATCCTCACTCGGCGGACTCCTGTACTCCCGGAGGATGTTCCTCGCATCTACGCCCGGCGACTCGCGCAAGCTCGAACGCGCATGCGGCTCAGAACGCCAGGGCCGCCTTGAGCGCGGGGCGATCCCGCGGTCTTTGGCAGGAGACCGCCCCCGAGGGACATCGAACGCTCCGTTCTCGAAAAAGGCGAGGGCCGCCTTTCGGCGGCCCTCGATCCCGGTAACCAGCGTTGGATTTGGCAGAGGCGCTTCCTGCCTGTCCGCTCACCCGAGGGCGAAACGGCCGGCGGCGCGGAACGCGCGTCCCCTACGCCTGGCTATGGCGATTCCCCGATGGGTCTCGGGAACACGCCTCTACCCGCTGGTACCTCCACTGCCGGTACTGCTGGAATCTGTCACGTCCGGACCACCTCCTTTCCGCGGTTAATCCGAGTGTATACCGACGAGGGGGGACGACGGCAACCCCAAACGAAACCCGAACCTCGCGCAGGGCGGTCAGGCGTCGACGACGACCATTCCATCGTCACGCACCCGCGCCGGGAAGGTGGCGACGTCAATGTAGGCAGGGAGCGTCAGGGCACGGCCCGTCGTGATGTCGAACCGGGCGCCGTGCCGCGGGCAGATTGCAACCCGCTCGTCACAGTCGAACTCGCCCTCGCACAAGGGGCCTTCGTCGTGCGTGCACTGGTCTTCGATCGCGAACAGGTCGCCGTTGCAGTTGTAGACCCCTACCGAGAGAGACGGCGAAACCTCCACGATCCGAACGGTCCCGGACGGGAACTCGGCAAGTGCGCAGACGGCGACCTCGGGCATTGCTAGTTGACGGAGATGTCGCCGCTCGAGGTGCCCCACTCCTCCGGTAGTGGTGTCCCCTTGGAGCGATGAAGCGCCACCTTGAGGACGCCCATCCCGAGAAGCGCACACTTGAGCCGGACGGGGCTCAATGGAATCCCGATCTCGTCGAGCAGCTCCTCCTTCCGCATCACCGCTACCTCCTGCGCCGAGCGGCCCTTCACAAGATCGGTAAGCATCGAGGTTGCGGCCTGACTGATCGCGCAGCCTCGCCCTTCGAAACCGACGCTCTCGATGATGTCGTCATCGCTGAATCGGACCGAGACGGTCACCTCGTCGCCGCACAGCGGGTTCTGCCCTTCGGCGACAGCGTCGCTCGGGTCGAGGATCCCGTGATTCCTGGGGGTCTTGTAGTGGTCGAGGATGACCTCACGGTACATCTGCTCGAACTCGCTCATCCGAGGTTCTTTCGTACCTTATGGAGGCCGTCTACCAGCCTGTCGACCTCCTCGGCGATCGAGTACACGTAGAAGCTCGCACGCGTCGTCGCTGCGACGCCCAGCCGGGTCATCAGGGGCTGGGTGCAGTGATGCCCGGCACGAACAGCGACTCCTTCCCAGTCGAGGATCTGTGCGACATCGTGCGGATGGATACCGGCGACCTCGAATGAGACGATTCCCGCCCGACGCTCTACCGGCGGCCCGAACAGCCGCACCCAGTCGAGCTCTCCGAGACGCTCCATCGCATAGCGGGTGAGCTCATGCTCATGTTGCTCGATCGCGGAAAGTCCGATGCCCGTGATGTAGTCGATCGCGGCTCCGAACCCGACAGCCTCGGCAATCGCGGGTGTTCCAGCCTCGAACTTGTACGGGAGCTCGTTGAACGTCGTCTTGTCGAGGCCAACCGACCGGATCATCTCACCGCCGAGGTTGAACGGCGCCATCTCCTCGAGTAGCTCGCGGCGCCCCCAGAGCGCGCCGATGCCCGTCGGACCGCACAGCTTGTGGGAGGAGAGGGCGAGGAAGTCGCAGTCGAGCGCCTGGACGTCGATCGGCCGGTGCGGGGCTGCCTGTGCGGCATCGACGACAATGACTGCACCCTGCTCGTGGGCCCATGCAGCAATCCTCTCGACCGGGTTGATCGTGCCGAGCGAGTTCGAGACAAGTCCGACGCACACGACCTTGACCGAGTTGTCACGCGCGAGATCGTCCAGGGCGTCGAGCTGCAGCTCGCCTGCATCATCGATGGGGATGTGCCTGAAGGCTGCGCCCGTTCGACTCGCGATGAACTGCCAGGGGACGAAGTTCGCATGATGCTCGAGCTCGGTGATCACGACCGTGTCGTCGGGGCCGAGGTTCTGGAGGCCCCAGGCATAGGCGACCAGATTGATCGATTCGGTGGCGCTGCGCGTGAAGATCACCTCGCGCTCCGATGGAGCATTGACGAAGGTTGTAACGGTTCGCCGTGCCCCCTCGTAGCCCTCGGTCGCCCGTTCGGCAAGCCGGTAGACGCCGCGATGAACGTTCGCGTACTCGTGCTCGTAGAACGCGCGCATCCGATCGAGAACCTGTCGTGGCTTCTGCGTCGACGACGCCGAGTCGAGGTACGCCAGCGGCTTCCCGCCGGAGAGCTCCTCGAGGAACGGGAAATCGGCACGGAGGACTGCAGAGTCGAGCGGGCTCGCTGTATTGACGACCATCTGACGCATGGTAGCCGGGCAGCTCATTGTGCCCGGGCGCGGAGCGGGACAAAGCGGTCATCCGTGAGCCAGAGGAATCCGATTGCAATGCCCGCGCCGACCACGATCAAGAGCACCGAGGCGGCATTGGGGACGGCGAGCTCGAAGAACCGCCGCAGGCCCGGCAAGAAGAGGACGAGGAGATAGGCGACGAACAGGAGGGCGCACATCGTCCCGACCAGGCCAGCCCGTCTCGTGCTGGTCGCCTCGAGGGCGAGCACGAGATAGAGACCGATAATGATGAGCGTGGTGGTCGCGGCCGTTCGCGACTGGAGCAGCCCCAGATCGAAGACGTTGAGCGCGATCAGGTAGGTCGTCGTCACGCCAAGTCCCGCGGCGACGCCCGCGGGCACGGAGAACCGGCCCACCTCACGCAGGAATCCATCCGTGCGCCACGGCCCGTCGCTCGGAGCAAGCGCGAGAAAGAAGGCGGGAATCCCGACGGTCAACGTGCCCACGATGGTCAGGTGTCGCGGCAACAGCGGATACTCGGCGGGAGTGATCCCGATCGCCACGATCAGAAACGCGGCGAAGACCGACTTCGTGACGAAGAGCTTGGTTACCCGCTGGATGTTGCGCAGAACCCGACGGCCCTCGGCGACCATCCCTGGGACGGCCGCGAAGTCGCCGCTGACGAGGACGATGTCCGAAACAGCCTTTGCCATCTGCGTCCCAGTGCCCTGCGCGATCGAGAGGCGCGACGCCTTGAGAGCCGGAACGTCGTTGACGCCGTCCCCAACCATCGCGACGTACCGGCCACGTCGCCGTAGCGACTCGACGACGCGACGCTTCCCCTCTGGCGAGATCCGACCGACAACGCCGATCTCGCCGACGGAGCGATCGAGGTCGAGATCGTCCGCCGGCAGATCATCGCCCAGGCAATAGGGCCCTCTCTCCGGGATGCCCGCATCCCGCGCGATCGACGCGACAGTGCTCGCGGAGTCACCGGAGAGCACGACGATTTCGACGCCCTGCTCGGTGAGGAACGCGATCGTCTCCCGCGTCGCCGGACGAAGCGCTTCAGCCAGCACGGCGAGCCCGAGCGGGCTCACCTGTCCCAGCGTACCCCGGTCATCGGGAAACGCCGTGCTCGTGACGCCGAAGCCCACGACCCTTCGGCCGGCCTGCTGATGATCGCGCGCGGGCACGACGAGATCGCCGAGCGCGAAGATCTCCGGGGCGCCGAGCACGTAACGGACACCGCCGATCCGCATGCCACTCCAGCGGCGACGCGAGATGAACGGGACAACGTCGTCGGCGGGCTCGGGTTCAGCCGGCCACGCCGCCGCCACTGCCTGCAACGTCGAGTTCTGTGCCGCCGCCGAGGCAGCAAAGCGCCCGAGCGCTGTCCCGAGCTCGTCCTCTGTCACTCCGGCAGCCGGGATGATTGACACGACACGCAGCCCGTGCTCGGTAAGCGTGCCCGTCTTGTCGATGCACAGCGTGTCGACGGACGCGAGCGACTCGATCGCGTTCAACTGCTGCGAGAGAGCGCCGGCGCGGGCCATGCGCACCGCTGCTGCCGCGTACGTGATCGAGACGAGGAGCACGAGCCCTTCGGGGATCAGGGTCACCATTCCGGCGACAGCCGTCTCGACGGCGTGGCTGACAGCGACGTCCTGCTTCCACAGTGCGACAATCAACATCGCTCCGAGCGGCACCATCACTCCGAGGAGCACGTAGAGCAGGCGATCGATCGCCCGTTCGAGCGGCGAGCGCGGATGGCGGAACGCGCGTGCCGTACCCGCGATGCGCTCGGCGTAGCTGTCGCTACCCACCGCGGCAACATCGAACGACCCGGTTCCCTCGACCACGAACGAGCCCGACCGGATCTCGTCGCCGACGCCACGAGAGACAGCCTTCGCCTCGCCGGTCAGGATCGACTCGTCGAGACGCAGGTCGACACCGGATCGAAGCCTGCCATCGGCGACGACCTGATCCCCGGGCGCGAGGAGCACGAGGTCCCCGACGACAACCTCCGAGACGTGCAGCGACCGCGACGCTCCGTCTCGCACCACTACCGCCTGCGGAGCGATGAGCGCCGCGAGTTGGTCGAGTTTGCGACGCGCGTGGAGCTCTTGCCAGATCCCGATTCCAGTGTTCGTGAGAATGATCGCCAGGAAGAGGGCATCCCGCCAGTCAGCGAAGACCAGCGTCAGGAGGCCGAGCGCAAGGAGAACGGCGTTGAACGGCGTGATCGCATTCGCGCGAACGATCGTCGCCGTCGACCGACTCGTGGGATCGTCCTTCGCCACACCCCGCGCTGCGAGTCGCCGTGCAGCCTCCATCTCGGTCAGGCCTGGGCCCGGATCCACCGTTTTGTGTGATCGCGAGGCGCTCGTCCGGCTCGTCAGGACGTGTGGGTGGGGACCGCCAGAAACCGAAGAATCGGTGCCCACCCGGACGGGGAGCGGCCTGGCCGGCCCGACGAGATGCAACGCCCGCGCAAAACGGTGGATCCAGGCTGAACTCACTCGACCGAGGCTAACAGCGCGCGGGCGGCGCGCACCACGAGCAACACGCCTCAGTGCGGCACCTCCAAATGTTCCACCGGTCACTCAGTAGGGGAGATGGCGCAGCCTCTCCCGGGACAGAGCACAGCAACCACCAGCCTCAGGGTCAAGCGGGCGTAACGTTCTGAGACACCGCACTAGCCTGGCGGATGGACCTTGCCATTCGAGCGGGCACGCGAGGCTATCTCCTTCTGCCGCTCTACTGTCTCCGCCGCGATTGCCAGAAGCTCGCACAGGCGCACCAGCCTGACGCGCTCCGAGCTCTCGGTCAGCAGCTCCTGTTTCAGGTCGGGTGAGAGCTCGAAACGGCTCGCGA
The DNA here is from genome assembly GCA_031413935.1 of Thermoleophilia bacterium. Taxonomy (GTDB): domain Bacteria; phylum Actinomycetota; class Thermoleophilia; order Gaiellales; family Gaiellaceae; genus Gaiella. Next base: position 13,080 of record JANOFZ010000083.1, read on the forward strand.
CCGCAAACGAGAGCTCGGGTGTCGCAGGATCCGGCGATTCGAGATCGCTTCCCGTCAGCTCGGCGAGACGGGCAAAGAGCGCAAGCGCGCGCTCGATATCGGGGCCGACTGCCGGATCGTCCTGATCGTCGAAGGGCTCCACGGTCGCTGTCACGAATGTTCTGCCCGAAGTCAGCTCCAGGAGCCGAAACCGCTCTCCCCCTTCGACAACAATGTTCAGGCGGCCGTCCTCGAAGCGCTCTGTCACATCGCTGACCGTCGCGAGCGTCCCAACCCGTCGCAAGCCATCATCGTCCGCGTAGACGATCCCGAAAGGAATCCCCTGTTCGAGACTCTCCCCGATCAGCTCCTGATAGCGCGGCTCGAAGATGTGCAGGGGCACCTGCTCCGCCGGAAGCAGAACGAGCCCGAGCGGAAAGAGGCCGATCTCGTCCATGTCCGTGAAGACTACGCGCGCGCCGGAGGTCCCGGTCGCGGCGCCTGAGCACAGCTCCCTTAGA
>JANOFZ010000084.1:0-1994 GCA_031413935.1 Thermoleophilia bacterium
CCTACGGGTTTCGTGCGGGTGGTTGTGGTCGGTAGAGCACGACCTCGCGCCGGTACTGGCGGTGGGTCTCGTGAATCTCGGTTCGCAGCTGCGCCTCGAGTTGCTCCATGCGCGCCTTGACGCGGCGTAGCTCATCCTCGAGCCGCAGAACGTGCTCGACACCGGCCAGGTTGAGCCCCAGCTTCGTCGTCAGTTGCTGGATCAGCTGCAGGCGCTGCACGTCCTGTTCGGAGTAGAGCCGCGTGCCCCCGGGCGTGCGCTCGGGCGTGACGAGACCCTTCGCCTCGTACGCGCGCAGGGTCTGGGGGTGCATTCCCGCAAGCTCGGCGGCGACCGAGATCATGGTGCGGGGCCTGTCACTCATTCGGTGAACGCCCGGTCACGGGGCCGCTCGCGGAGGACCCTGTCGTAGCCCTCGAGCGCCTCCTTCTCGGCCTTCGTCAGCTTCTGCGGAACGGTGACCCGGATCCGCGCGAGGAGATCACCCTTGCCGCCACCCTTCAACTTCGGGGCGCCCCGGCCCTTGACCCGAAGAAGCTTCCCGCTCTCCGTCCCGGACGGAACCTTCAGGTTGACAGGGCCTTCGGGCGTGGGGATCTCGACCGTGGCACCAAGCGTCGCTTCGGGGTACGTGATCGGCACCTCGAGGATGAGATCGGCGTCGCGACGCTCGTACAGCGTCGATGGAACCACGGAGACGACGACGAAGAGGTCGCCGGCCGGGCCGCCGTTCGCGCCGGGCTCTCCCTTGCCCTTCAGTCGTACCTTCGTGCCGTCCTTTGCGCCCGCGGGAATCTTGACGGCGTACTTCTTCGTCACGCGCTCGCGGCCGGCGCCACGACAGGTCTTGCACGGCTTCTCGACAATGACGCCGTTCCCACGACACCGCGGGCAGGGCTGCGAGAGCGCGAAGAGACCGTGCGAGTCGGAGACGGTGCCCGACCCGCTGCACTGGGGACACGTGACCGGCGACGTGCCGGGCTCTGCGCCGGTGCCGTGGCAGGTGTGGCACGCCGCGTCGACCTCGACGGGAACCCTGACCTGGGCGCCGGCAAGCGCATCCTCGAAAGGAAGACGCACGCGCGACTCGAGGTCGGCGCCGCGCTGCGGTTGCGGCCGCCCTCTTCGGCCGCCGCCGCCGCGACCGAAGATGCCACCGAACTGTCCGAGCAGGTCGGAGAGGTCGACATTCTCGTAGCCGAAGCCACCCGGGCCCGAGCCCCCGCCGCCCCGCGACCCCGCAGTGCCGAACGTGTCGTACTGCTTGCGCTTCTCGGAGTCCGAGAGTGTGTCGTACGCCCCCTGGATCTCCTTGAACCGCTCCTCGGCCGCGGCGTCGCCCTGATTCGCGTCGGGGTGGTTCTCGCGGGCGAGCTTGCGGTACGCCTTCTTGATCTCGTCGTCCGACGCCGTCTTCGTGACGCCGAGCACCTCGTAGGGGCCGCGCACTACTACTCCGCCACGATCACGCGGGCGGGACGAAGAACGGCGTCCCCGAGCCGGTAGCCCCGCTGGACGACCTGCACGATCGAGCCCGACCCAACGCCCTCGACGGGCTGTGCCAGCAGGGCCTCGTGAACGTGTGGATCGAACGCGCCTTCGGCCTCGATCTCCTCGAGCCCCTCGGAGGCGAGCGCGGCAGCGAGCGCCGACTTCGTCATCTCAACGCCTGCGATCACCTTCGCCTCCTCGTGGTCGGCTGCCGCTGCGAGCGCACGCTCGAGATCGTCGAGCACGGGCAGGAGCTTCGTCACGAGGCGCTCCGAGGCACGCGCTGCGAAGGCGTGCTGGTCACGGAGCGCCCGCTTGCGGTAGTTGTCGAAGTCGGCGGCGAGCCGCTGCAGGTCGGCGAGATACTCGTCCCGCTGAGCCTCGGCTGCGGCAAGCGGGTCGGCAGCGGAGTCGGATTCGCCGCCCTCATCCGCGGACCGCACGTCAGAAGCGGGTGAGGCTGAAGCCTCGCCCCCCTCATCCTCTCCGTCGGCAGGGCCGGG
>JANOFZ010000085.1:0-3433 GCA_031413935.1 Thermoleophilia bacterium
CGGAACGACCTGCGTCGGAGTCGGAGCGGATGTTGCGAACGCCGACGATGCGCAGCGCCTCGTCGATGTCGCCGTTTCCGCGTTCGGCCGACTCGACGTGCTCGTCACCTGTGCCGGTGTCTTCCACGCGACTCCCTTCGAAACGATCACCGCTGGCGAGTGGGACAGCGTCCAGGCGGTCAACCTGAAAGGAACGTTCCTCGTTGCCCAGGCGGCGCTGCGGGTGATGATTCCTCAGGGAAGCGGACGGATCGTCACCGTCGCATCACTCGCCGGGCAGACCGGCGGCATTGGGGCGGGCGCCTCGTATGCTGCCTCGAAGGCCGGGGTCGTCGCTCTGACGAAGTCGATCGCGCGCTCTGCCGGACCGCACGGGATCAACGCGAACTGCGTCAACCCGGGCCTGATCGAGACACCCATGCTCGACGGCTGGCCGCAGGAGGCGCTCGAACGGACGGTCGCGGCAACGCCGCTCGGCCGCCTGGGAACACCGGAGGAGGTGGCCGACACGGTCGTCTGGCTTGCATCGGATCGTGCCTCTTTTGTCCACGGAGCGCACGTGGACGTCAACGGCGGCCTGTACACAAACTGAGTCAACCAACAAAGAGGAGGAAGAACCACGATGGCGACAGCAAAGGTCTGCAGAGGAAGCTGGTGCATGGCGTTCGGCTTCGAGCCGATGGCCTCGCTCGAGCAGGTGGCCCAGGTGCTCTCGGCGTTCAACTACGACGGCATCGAGATCGGTGGCTTCTTCGACCACGCGACGGTCGAGCGGTTTCCGGACAAGGCGAGTCGCGAGAAGCTTCGCGCGCACATCAACTCACTCGACCTCGAGATCGCGGGCATTGCCCCCGGCCCCTACGGCGACCTGTTCCGCCTGCCCTGGGCGACGGGATCGCAGGAGGTCTACGACGAGTACCTCGAGTACTTCGAGAGCTACCTCCAGCTCGCGGCCGACATGGGGATCCCGGGCATGCGCGTCGACCCCGGCGCCGCCGGCCCGCTGCCGTACGACGCCGACTACGACCAGGTGTGGGATCGGGTCGTCCGAACGTTCCAGCACCACGCCGAGAAGGGCGCCGAGGTCGGCTGCATGATGCTCTGGGAGCTCGAATCGCTGCAGCCTTTCAACAAGCCGTCCGAGACGGTCAAGATGCTGAACGACGTCGGCAACGACAACTTCAAGCTGATGTACGACACCGGCCACTTCCAGGCGTGCGGTGTGATCGGCCACAATCACGTGCAGCCGGCCGAGACCCTGCCGAACCAGATCGACTTCATCAAGATGCTGCCCCCGAACTCGATCGGCCACATCCACCTGTGCGATACCGACATGAACACCTGCCTGAACATGTTTGGCACGAAGTCGAACTTCGGCGACGGGATCATCGACTTCGAAGAGCTGATGCCCGTCCTCGCCGATGCCTACAACGGTGAGTGGTGGGCCGTCGACTCGATCCCCATGGGTTCGAAGGCCTGGCAGGACACCTGGGACGGCATTCTCGTGCTCAACGACCTTCTCGATCGCCACGTCCGCGGAAAGTGAGGAAATGATGAAAGCAGCAGTCTTCTACGACGTCGAGGACGTACGCCTCGAAGACGTTCCCGAGCCGACCGCCGGCGACGAGGATGTGATCGTCGAGGTCGCGGCGTGCGGTATCTGCGGCTCGGACCTCGAGTACTACTACGGGCGAAGCCCTGTTGGAACCGCTGACGGCAAGGGGCCGCTGATTCTGGGTCACGAGTTCAGCGGGGTTGTCGTCGCGGCCGGCAAGAACGTCACGAACGTCGCGCTCGGAGACCGCGTGGCAGTGAACCCCATCCAGTCGAGTGCCGGAAACGACCTCTCGCGCTCGGGGAACCCGCACTTCGACCTCCACGAGGTGCTCGGCGTGACGACGAACGGGGCCTTCGCGCAGCTCGTGCGGACGCGGGCCGAGCACGCCTACAGGATCCCCGAGGAGCTGACCGACGAGCAGGGCGCCTTCGTCGAGATGCTCGCTGCGTCGCTCAATGCCGTCGAACGGGCGGGGATTCAGCTGGGCGACCTCTGCGTCATCTACGGCCCCGGTCCGGTGGGCCTCTCGATGGCCCAGCTCGCCTACCGAAGCGGCGCCCGCGTGGCCATGGTCGGAACGCGCGACTACCGACTCGAGATCGCGAAGGAGGTCGGCTGCCAGTACGTCTTCAACGTCGCCGACGCGAGCTCGCCGTACTACACCCCCGACCTCGCCGCGTCGGTGCGGGACGTGAACTCGGGCGAGCTCGCCGAGCGGTGCATCGTCGGGACGTCGGTGGCGTCGGCGTGCCAGCAGGCGCTCGAGATCACGGGGAACGGCTCGTCCGTCGTGTACATGGGGCTCCCCGGCCCAGAGGACGTCGTGCAGCTTCCGATGTTGGGCTCGCTCGTGACCGACAAGACCATCTCGTTCTCGTGGCTCTACCCGAACCAGTGGCCGAAGACGATTCGGCTGTTGCGCGAGGGCATCGTCGACACCACGAAGATCATCACGCACACCGGACCACTCACCGACATCAACGCCTCGATCGGCCACGTCTCCGGACGGGACGACGGCGTCATCAAGTACATCATCCGCCCGAACTGAGGAGTGATATGACCGACCCGCGTTTCTCCGTCTCGCAGATCACGACGTTCCATCAGACCTTCGAGCAGGATCTCGCCACGTACCGCGAGGCCGGCGCCGAGGGAATCGGGGTGTGGGAGTTCAAGCTAGGTGACGACGACGCCGACACCCTCTCGCGCCTGAAGGAATCAGGGCTGAAGGCAACGACCTGCATTCCCGGGACGCTGTCCATCTTCCCCGTTCCGTTCCCAGGACCAACGGATCCGGAGGAGCGGACGCAGGGTCTCTGTGACGCGATTCGGCGATTCGCGCCCTTCGAGCCCGAGGTGGTCCTGTGCCTGACGGGTCACCCTGGCGAGGGGGCAGATCCCGTCGAATCGAGGCGGGTCGTTGTCGACGGACTGCGCCGCTGCGCGAAGGTCGCAGCGGAGCACGGGCTCACCCTCGGGCTCGAGCCGCTTCACCGTGAGGTGTACGGGCACTGGTCGATGGTCGGGACGATCCCCGAGACGATCGATCTGATGGACGAGATCGACGAGCCGAACGTGAAGCTCCTCTACGACGTGTACCACCTCTGGGACACCGATGACGTTGTCGAGCACACTGTCAAGAACGGCAGCCGGATCTCCTCGAGCGTCCACATCTGCGACTGGCGCGACCCGACACGGAACGACTTCGACCGGGCCCTTCCGGGAGACGGGATCATTGATCTGGCAGCGATCTTCGGGGCGCTCGAGGCGGGCGATGCGATCGACTGGGTCGACCTCGAGATCTTCTCCGACGACGGGTCGTTCAGCGACATGGACTTCGACGACTCGCTGTGGAAGCAGGATCCGGTGGATGTCTGC
>JANOFZ010000086.1:0-3990 GCA_031413935.1 Thermoleophilia bacterium
CCGAGATCTACGACACGTCGATCTCGCAGCTGAAGCGGTTCAAGGACGACGCGCGCGAGGTCGCCGAGGGGTTCGAGTGCGGGATCCTGCTCGAGGGGTACAACGACCTCAAGGAGGGCGACATCCTCGAGGCCTACGAGACGAAGCAGATCGAGCGGACAGATCTTGCCGAGGCCGTCCGTGCGCCGGAGCCCGCGGCAGCCGCCGAGTCGGCCGAGGCACCGGCTGACGACGACGCCGACGAAGAGTGACCCTATCGGCCGTTTCGGCCGCCAGTCGCCCGGCCGTGTCAGAGAGTCGCGTCGGCCAATCGCAGCCGTTCGGCTTCACGCGATCGCCACGGCACACGTGCGGTTTCACCACAACGGGACAATACGACCGCCGCGACCGCTTCAATACGAGCGTGGCGACGGGCTTCATCGGCATCTACTCCTTCGAGCTCCTCTTCCCCGAGAGCCACTCGCTGAAGGAGAAGCGCATGCACCTTCGTTCGGTGAAAGCGCAGCTGTCAAACCGCGTTGCTTGTTCGATCGCCGAGGTCGATCACCACGACGTCTGGCAACGGACGCGCCTGACCCTCGCGTGTGTCGCCCGCGAGGCAGGCGAGGTCGATCGACTTCTGGACACGGCGGAGCGGTGGCTCTCAGGGCAGGACTTCGAGCTGCTCTCGCACGAGCGCGATCTGGTGACTCTCGATGACTAGCGCCGCCCCGCAATGCGTCTTGCCGGTGTGCCCCTCAGGCACGTGGGGCATCCGCTCGCTCCCGGGACAGGCTGCGCCAGTCCCCTACGCGGCTCTGCTGTCGACACGGTGGAGGCTGCGCCCCTGGAGCCAATCCCTGTGACGCGAAATCCGTCTCGCTCACCGCGGATGCGGCGGGTCGACGAGGCGATCAAGGCGGTCGTCTCCGAGACGATCCCGACCTTGAAGGATCCTCGCATCGGCTTCGTCACGGTAACCGGTGTCGTCACGACGTCCGACCTGGCGCAGGCAACAGTGTGGTTGAGCGTGTATGGCGGCGAGAAGCGTCGGCTGGCGACGCTGACTGCGCTCGAGGGAGCAGCCGGCATTCTCCAGTCACGGGTCAATCACGACCTCCGCCTACGGCGGACTCCTCACCTGATCTTCCAATACGATCCGTCGGTCGAGGATGGCGTTCGGATGTCAAAGCTGATCGACGATCTCGATCCCGGTCCCGAAGAGGAGACGGACGATGACGACGACAAGTGAGATTGCCGCCGTCGTCGATGTGCTGCGTGCGAACGATCGATTTCTCGTCACCTCCCACGAGAATCCCGACGGAGACGCCCTCGGGTCGTTGCTCGCGATGCACCTTGCTCTTGTCGAGCTCGGGAAGGACAGCGTCATGGTGCTCGTCGGCGAGACGCCGCTCCCGGGGGAGTACGGGTTCCTCGATGTTGCCGGCGCTGGACTTCTCCGGGCGATCCCGGCGGATCAGTCCGACCGCGTGCTCGTCGCTGTCGATTGTGCGCAGGAGACGCGGCTCACGGATCCTCGGCTGCTCGAGGCACCCATCGTCGTCAACATCGACCATCATCACGACAACACGCGTTTTGGCACCGTCAACATTGTCGCCGACGCGGCATCGTCGACTGCGGAGCTCCTGGCCGATCTCTTCGTCGAAGCGGAACTATCATTGACGCCGGCGATCGCCGAGGCGCTCTACACGGGACTCGTCACCGACACCGGGCGGTTCCAGTATTCGAACACGACACCGAGATCGCTTCGCCTGGCGGCAGACCTTGTCGAGGCGGGCGCAGAGCCGCAGCGTGTCTTTCAGAGCGTCTACGAGTCGATGCACTTCGCGAAGCTGAAGCTTCTCGCTCGAGCCCTCGAGCGAGCTTCGCTCCACGCAGGGGGAGGCATTGTGATCTCGTATCTGCTTCGCGATGACTTCGATGAGGTCGGGGCGGTCGAGCCGTACTCGGAGGGAATCATCGACGTTCTCCGCGCGGTCGAAGGGGTCGAGCTCGCGGCTCTGATCCGGGAGCCACCGCGCGACAGCGGCCCCGCCCGGAAGATCTCACTGAGATCGTCGACCGACCGGGTCGACGTCTCGGCGATAGCGCGGAAGTCGAATGGTGGCGGGCATCGGCAGGCCGCCGGATTCTCGAGCGATCTCCCGCTCGACGAAGTCATTTCCTTCATCGTGGCCGAGTTCACGGTGCTTCCGATCCCGTCGGTCTGAAAGAACGGCGGGCGCGGTGGCGATTCCGAAGGGACTCGATCCGACCGGCGTGATCCTCGTCGACAAGCCGGCGGGGCCGTCGTCGTTCGCGGTTCTTGCCGGGGTGCGTGCCCGCACGCGGGCGAAGACCGGTCACGCCGGGACGCTGGATCCGTTTGCGACCGGGCTCCTGTTGTTGTTGTCCGGTAGGGCAACTAGACTTGCATCATGCTTTGTCGGGCTCCCGAAGCGCTACCTCACCGATGTCGACCTCTCATATCGGACGGCGACCGGCGATCCCGAGGGCGACCCGTTCGACACGCACGAGCCGCCGAGCCCCGCGGAGCTCGAGGCATCGCTCGCGGCCCTCCGTGGGGACGTCGAGCTGCCGATTCCTGCGGCATCCGCCGTGAAGATCGGTGGTGAGCGCGCCTATCGCCTGCATCGCAAGGGCATCGCCGTCGAAATGCCTCTGCGCCGCTCGCGTGTCGACGCACTCGACGTCATCGCGTATACAGACGGCATCGCGACGCTGGACGTGACCGTCAGCTCGGGCACCTACGTCCGCTCAATCGCCGACGTACTCGGCGGGCATTGCAGGGCTCTGCGCAGAACGGAGGTCGGACCGTTCACGGTCGAGGAGGCCGACGCCGAAAGGGTGATTCCGATCGAGGATGCGCTCAGCCGCGTGGGGCTGACGCTGGCCGAGGCTGACGCAGACCGTCGGAGCCGAGCGGACGGCGACCGCAGTCGAGCCGCGGCGCAGGCCGCCGTCCAGGCGACAGAGACGGCAGGCGGTCAGGGCGCAGGAACAGCGGGGACTCGCTGATGCGCATCGCGCACGCGCCCCGGCAGCTCGATCGACAGCCACGTGCGGTAGCGATCGGCACGTTTGACGGCCTGCACCGGGGGCATCGGAGCGTCGTCCAGGCGGCGATCGACACGGGGCTCGCGCCGACGGTGATCACGTTCGATCCGCATCCGCGCATCGCTCTCGGGAACCACGTCGAGCTCATCTCGACGCTGGAGCGGCGGCTGGAGCTCCTCGACGGGGCCGGGGTCGAGGCGACGCTGATCGCGTCGTTCACTCCGGAGCTGATGGCGCTCGAGCCCGAGGTGTTCGCCGAGCGGTACCTGAGGGGAATCGGCGCCGAGGCAGTCGCGGCCGGAGCGGATTTCCGGTTCGGGGCGCGGCGTCGAGGCGACCTTGCGATGCTCGAACGTCTGGGGTTCGAGGTCCTCGAGGTCGAGATGGTTCCGGGCGTCTCCTCGTCGGCGATCCGACACGCGTTGCAGGCGGGGGACGTCCGCGGAGCCGCCGCGATGCTCGGTCGGCCGTACGAGCTAGACGGGATCGTCGTTGCCGGGGATCAGCGTGGCGGCACGCTCGGGTATCCGACGGCAAATCTGGCGCTCGATCCGCATTCCGTCTGCCCGCTCTACGGCATCTACGCGGGCGCAGCGCTCGACCACCGGGTAGCCGTCTCGATCGGCACGAACCCGCACTACGGCGGGACCGAGCGGCGGATCGAGCCATATCTGCTCGACTTTGACGGCGATCTCTACGGCAAGCGGCTCGTCGTCGAGGTGTGGGAGCGACTCAGGGACGAGAAAGCCTTCGACTCGGAGGACGATCTCGTGGCCCAGATCGGCCGTGATGTCGATGCGACGCGCGCTGCGACCCGTCCGCCAACCGCGGGCTGACGCGGCCCCTCGGTGGGGCTTGGTGCAACGGTAGGCCCCTAAAGGTCGGTTCAGCAAGCCCCCCGTTTGTGCCAGCGACAAAACGGCCCAGCCCCGG
>JANOFZ010000087.1:0-1804 GCA_031413935.1 Thermoleophilia bacterium
GAATCGACCACGATGCTGCGTCTCATGGGCCTCTACGGCCTCGACGACGCGATTCGCGCCTTCCCTGGTGCGATCCTCGGCACCTGCGCCGGGATGATCGTCCTCGACCGCGAAAGGCTCGGGCTAATCGATCTCGCAGTCGAGCGCAACGCCTTTGGGCGCCAGATCGCGAGTTTCGAAGCGCCGATCCAGATCAAGGGAGAGGACGAGCCATTCACGGCAGTCTTCATCCGCGCTCCCTGGGTCGCCGACGCCGGGCCAGGGGTCGCTATCCTCGCCGAGATCGACGGCCATCCGGTGCTCGCGCGCGAGGGGCGTGTCCTCGTTGCGTCGTTCCATCCGGAGCTGACCGACGACACGCGGGTGCACGAACAGTTCCTGGAGCTCGTACGGGAGGAGCAGGGTGTCAGGGCATAGCAAGTGGTCGACGATCAAGCACAAGAAGGGCGCCGCCGACGCGAAGCGGGGCAAGCTCTTCACCAAGCTCTCTCGCGCGATTCTCGTTGCCGCGAAGGAGGGTGGCCCCGATCCGGCCACCAACGCGGCGCTTGCCAACGCCGTCGAGAAGGCGCGCTCGTACTCGATGCCGAAGGACAACATCGACCGGGCGATCGCCAAGGGCTCGGGCGAAGGAACCGACGGGGCGACGTTCGAGACGGTGGTCTACGAGGGATATGGCCCCGAGGGCGTTGCCGTGATCGTCGAGGCGCTGACCGACAATCGCAACCGCACCGCCGCCGACGTGCGGCACCTGTTCTCGAAGCACGGTGGCAACCTCGGAGCGACGGGAGCAGTCGCCTGGCAATTCGAGCGCCGCGGCATCGTGCTCGTCCCTGCCGAAGGCGTCGACGAGGACGAGCTCTTCCTCGCGGTCGCCGACGCCGGCGCCGACGACATCGACCTGGACGGCTCCGTGTTCCAGATCTCGAGCGCACCGGAGCAGCTGTCCGCCGTTCGTGAAGCGGTCGAGGAGGCCGGGTTCCCGGTTGAGTCGGCAGAGCTCCCGATGGTGCCCAAGGTGACTGTCGAGATCGGCGACGAATCGACCGCGAAGAAGGTCGTGCGACTGGTCGAGGGGCTCGAGGACAACGACGACGTCCAGGACGTCTATGCGAACTTCGACATTCCCGAAAGCGTGCTCGAGGCGGTTACTGCGTAGCGGTCTCGGCGCGATAGGATCCGAGCCGAGAGCGGCGACGGCCGTTGCCGCTAGGCAAAGGAGAGTACAGCGATGAGACGGATCGGCCTTGCCGGCGCGATTCTGGCACTGGCGTTCGCCCTCGTGGGATGCGGGGACTCGAGCGACACGGGGAGTGAAGCGCCGTCCGACACCGCTGTGACCGAGACCGTCGGGTCGACGGACACGATCGCCTCGACGGAAGAGACGGCGACAGATACGACGGCGACGGAGACAGACGGTACAACGGCCGGGTTGACGCAGAACTGCGATGACCTCGCTGACGCCAGCCAGAAACTCAGTGCTGCCTTCGCCAACGCCTCGGGTAGCGACGCCGGCGGTCTCGAGTCGACAGCGGCTGTGTACAAGGAGCTGGCGAAGCAGGCACCCGACGAGCTGAAGGACGACTTCGAGGCACTGGGAAAGGTGATGACGGAGTACGCGGTGGCGATCGACGACCTCGATCTCAAGCCCGGTGACAACCCGAGTGCCGAGCAGATCGCAAAGCTCGTCAAGCTGGGGCAGTCGCTCAGCACCGAGGACGTGACGAAGGCATCGACGGCGATTGCTGCCTGGAGTGCCGCGAACTGCAGCCCGACGCCCTAGGCCGTTGCCGGTGCGTGGTGG
>JANOFZ010000088.1:0-2192 GCA_031413935.1 Thermoleophilia bacterium
ACGCCGGACTGTGGGTCGGCCACGCGCTCGAGACCGGGTTCGTCGAGGACATCACCCGCCAGGATGTGGCGGACGCGCTCGACGCCGCGTCAGCGGTGGGTGACGACCGCATCCAGGGGCGAGCCGGAGGGCAGGTTCGGCCGGAGTCGTGGACGCACGGCTCGGCCGAGCAGCGGAAAACCTGGTTCATCCGGGGTGTCGAAGGCTCTGACCCGAGGAGCTGCGACACGTTCCGCGGCCGGGTTTAGCGCAACAACGGCTACGAATGGAGGACGCGGAGCGTCGGCCGCCGCGGTGGCGCCGATGGCGCGACGCGGGCGAGGCTCTGCCTCGCCAAGGCTCAGCGCCGCCTAGCCCCTACGACCCCCGGCCCAACGGCGAACCACCCCGTCGGGGCAAGGCGGAACAGCGAACCAACCCGTAGGGGCAATGCGGAACGGCGCGAAGCGCCGTGCAGCGTCGCCCGCGGGTCACGCGGGCGACTCGAGTGACTCGGCGCACTCACAGGGGTGGGCGCCCGAACCTCGTCGGAGCCGCTCCAACGGCTCTACGACGATGCGGCGAGATCGGTGAACTTCGCGTACCGCTTCAGGAAGCTGAGCTTGACCGAGTCGGTCGGGCCGTTGCGGTGTTTGGCGAGGATCACTTCGGCGAGGCCCTGCGAGTCGGACTCCTCACCGTTGTAGTACTCGTCGCGGTAGACGAACGCGACGAGGTCCGCGTCTTGCTCTATCGACCCGCTTTCTCTCAGATCCGAGAGGATCGGGCGCTTGTCGTGGCGCTGTTCGACGGCGCGGGAGAGCTGGGAGAGTGCGAGGATCGGCACCTCGAGATCACGCGCGAGAACCTTGAGCTGACGGGAGATCTGCGAGACCTCCTGCACCCGGTTCTCGGGGTTCGAACCGGAGGTCATCAGCTGCAGGTAGTCGACGATGATCATGCCGAGCTTCGGTTCGCGCGACTTGAGCCGGCGCGCCTTCGACCGGAGCTCCATCATCGTGATCGACCCCGTGTCGTCGACGTAGATCGGCGCCTTCATCAACTTGTCGCAGGCAGCGGTGAGGCGCGGCCAGTCGTCCTGGGCGAGCCGGCCGGAGCGGAGACGCTGGGACTCGACCTTCGCCTCGCTGCACATCAGTCGCTGCGTCACCTCGGACTTGGACATCTCGAGCGTGAACAGGGCGACGGGAGTCTCGTGGCGAACCGCAAGATTGGCCGCGGTACAAAGGGCGAGCGCGGACTTTCCCATCGACGGACGGGCCGCGATGATGACGAGGTTGCCGGGCTGGAAGCCGGACGTGAGCTTGTCGAGCTCGCGGAAGCCGGACGGCACGCCGGTGACGTCGACGCCGGCCTCGTAGAGGTGCATGATCCGCGCGAAGCTCTCGTTGAGCAGGTCGTGAATGTGGGCGAAGTCGCCGCTGACCCGTTGCTGCGCGAGCTCGAACACCATCTGCTCGGCCCGGTCGACGAGATCGGTTGTCGCCCCGGGACGTGTCTGCCCGAGACGCTGAATTTCCTGGCCGACACGGACGAGACCGCGCAGCGTCGCCATCTCCTTGACGATCCGGGCGTAGTGCTCGGCGTTCGAGGTTGCCGGAACGACCGCGGCGAGCTCGGCGATCTTCGCCGTGCCGCCGACGCGCTCGAGCTCGCTGCGCTCGTCGAGCTCGTTGGCGAGCGTGATCGCGTCGACCGGCTCGCCCTTGCCGTAGAGCGAGAGCGCCGCCTGGTAGATCGTGCCGTGCGACTCGCGGTAGAAGTCGGAGGCCGAAACGACCTCGGTGACGGCGCCGATTGCGGTTGCCGAGAGCAGCATCGCTCCGAGGACAGACTCCTCCGCCTCCAGGTTCTGGGGTGGCACGATGGCCGACGGCATGCTCGGGGCGACGGTCACGGCCTCATCCAACCTGTACCGAAGAGACAGGGCAACAACAGCCGTTGCTGCCTGAGGTGCAGGGAAAAGAGAACATGTGTTCCCATTCTATCCCCCGGGGCGGACGTCTTCTCCCCAGACGCGATCACTGTTATCCACCGCGGATCTCCGCTCGCAGCGGAAAGTCTGGCCGCCTGTCCACAGGGGCTGTGGACGGAAAGATTGTCCCGGCGGCTCCCACAGGAGAGCCGCCGGGACTCGAAGCTACGCTTCGGGCTCTTCCTCGAGCTCCTCGACCGCGACGACCTCGGCCGTC
>JANOFZ010000089.1:0-5158 GCA_031413935.1 Thermoleophilia bacterium
GCGGCGGCGTCCATCATTTCTTCGCGTCGCCGGAAGCCGGCTCTGCCTGCGAGACGGCCGCGGTCTCCACTCTAGTGGGTTGTACTGCCCCACGCCGCGCGCGGACGTCAGGGTTCGAGCGCGATGAGGGCGGCGGTTGCGATTGAGGTGGCGTCGATTTCGTATTCGGCGTAGACCTCGGGTTGGCTGCCTGTTTGGCCGAAGCGGTCGACTCCGAGTGGGACGGAGCGGACGCCGAGGGCGCTGCCGACGAACGCGAGTGCGTGGCTGGCTCCGTCGATCACGGTGACGACGGGTAGGCCTCGCTCGTCGGGTGTCACGAGGCGCTCGAGGTGGGATTGCCCGACAGCGCCGCCGTGCAGGGGTGCTGCTCGGTGTGCCTGCCAGTCGCGGTAGAGGCGGTCGGGGGAGGAGAGGCAGAGCACGGTCGCTTCGACGCCTTCTTCGTCGGCGAGGAGTGTGGCGGCGGCGAGTGCTTGGGGCACGATGGCGCCGCAGGCGGCGAGGATGACGCGGTCGTCGCTTGGGCCGGGTTCGCGAACGCGGAAGCCGCCGGCGACGACGTCGGCCCGTAGTTGCTCCTCGCCGACGAGCGCGGCTGCCGCCGTGAAGGGCGTCTGGTCGATCGGTGTCGTCGAGAGGCGCAGGTAGAGCGCTTCGCCGTCGGGTGTTTGCATGCGGTTGAGGGCGTCGAGGAGGAGCCACTCGAGCTCGCGCGCGTAGCAGGGCTCGGCGTAGGTGAGGCCTGGGGTCTCGATCCCGATCCCAGGGGTGTTGAGCGATTGGTGGGCGCCGCCCTCGCGGGAGAGCGAGATCCCCGACGGAGTTCCGGCGAGCACGAACTTCGAGCCCGAGTAGGTCGAGTAGACGATCCCTTCGAGAGCGCGCATCACGAAGGGGTCGTAGAGGGTGCCGATCGGGAACAGCCGTTCTCGCTGGACGTCCCAGCTGAGGCCGAGTTGACCGAGCAGGAGCACCAGGTTCATCTCTGCGATCCCCATCTCGATGTGCTGACCGCTCGGGCCGACACGCCACTTCAGCGGCGAGTCGTCCATCGTGTCGTAGACGGGCTCCTCGTCGGGGCCCCAGACACCGGTCTTGTTGATGAAGCCACCGAGGTTGGTGGACGTGGAGACGTCGGGCGCGACGGTGACGAGCCGCTCGCTGACTCCTTCGACGCGGGAGAGGTCGAGCAGGACGCGCCCGAATGCCGCCTGCGTCGATGTGGCTGCGGGGTCGCCTTGCGAAAGCGTCGCGGGCACGGGCACGAGAGCGGCGGGGCTGCGGACGCCGCGGTCGAGGCGGCGGTGCGCCTCGGCGAGCAGGCGCCCCTCGGCCGTCTCGGCCGCGTAGCCGTCCCATTCCGTCTCGAGGGTCAGGCCCACATCGGTGCGCAAGACATCGATTTGCCGGCCGTCGAGAAGGGCGGAGTGGTTCTGCGGCCGCCCTGCCATTTCGAGGCCGTATCCCTTGATCGTGTAGGCAAAGATCACCGTGGGCCGGTCGGGCGTCTCACGGGCCAGTCGGAGCGCATCGAGCACGTCGGCCAGGTCGTGCCCGCCGAGATCGCGCACAAGCGGCGCCACCCGGCCCGCGTAGCCGTCGAGCAGCCCCTCCAGCGCGGCCCGCTCGCGATCATCGATCATGCCCTCGAGGACGGTCGCGCGCACGACCTCCTCCGAGGCACCAAAGAATGACTGGTACTGCTCATTCGGCATCTCGTCGATCCGGCGGCGCAGCAGGTCGCCGCCCTCCCGGGCGTACGCCTCGCGCAGGCGCCGGCCGTACTTGAGCTCGATCACGTCCCAGCCGTTCGCACGGAACTGGGCCTCGAGCTCGGCGGCGCGGATTCCGGGAATCACGCGGTCGAGCGACTGCCGGTTGAGATCGACGATCCAGAGCACATTCCCGAGCCGGCGTGTCAGAGGATCGGCGAGTGCCTCCCAGATGTTTCCCTCGTCGAGCTCGGCATCACCGAGCAGCGAGATGAACCGCCCGCCGGTCGAGGCACCAAGGCGAGTCTGCGTGAACCGGTCTGCGAGCGCTCCGAAGAGCGGAGCCGCAGAGCCGAGCCCGACCGAGCCGGTCGAGTAGTCGACCGGATAGGGATCCTTCGTCCGCGACGGGTACGACTGCAGGCCTCCGAAATCGCGCAAACGCTTCAGATAAGACCGATCCAGCCGCCCGAGCAGATACTCGATCGCCTGCAACACCGGCGACGCATGCGGCTTCACCGACACCCTGTCCTCCGCGCGCAGATCGGCCAGATAGAGCGCCGTCATCAACGTCACCATCGACGCCGACGACGCCTGATGACCACCCACCTTCAACGCATCACCCTTTGGCCGCTCCCGGTTCGCATAGTCCACGATCCGCACCGCAAGCCACAACACCCGGCGCTCGATCGCCGAGAGCACCGTCATGTCATTCTCGGTTCCGGATGGGAACGTCAGGTCGAGCGAGGGCTGGCCTTGCTGGTGCACGAGAGTGATACTATGGTTCTTGGCGATTGGTCATAGGGCGTACTGTATGATAGCTTCGCCTTGCTCGACCTCCTGGACCGCGACGGCTGCGCCCGCTTGATCGACGCCCTCTGGATCGATGGCGCAGCCGTCTGCGGATCGTGGCGATTCGGGGTCAGCCGGAGATGACCGTTCCGCCGCTCGACGCGGACGCGGTCAGGGCCCTCGCACCCCCCGCCCTCTTCTCGCTCGAGGGAAAGGTCGCGATCGTCACGGGGGCCGCCGGAGGGCTCGGCCGCTGGCTCGCAGCCGGACTCGGCGCGGCCGGTGCCTCTGTGCTTGCCACCGATTTCGACGAACAGGGTCTCGAGGAACTGGACGGGGCGCTTGCAGGCGCCGGCGTTCGCTGCGCCACGGTCGTCGTAGACCTGGGCGACGAGGACGCGCCCGAGCGAATTGTCGCCGCGGCGGTCGAGCGACTCGGTGGGGTGGACGTGCTCGTGAACAACGCGGCAGTCAACCGGCGGATGCCGATCCTCGAGATGGATCGGGACTCGTGGGACTGGATTACCCGGATCGATCTCCGCCTCCCGTACTTCCTCTCGCAGGCGGCCGCCCGCCGGATGATCGATCAGGGCACGGGGGGCGCAATCGTTTCCATCTCCTCACTCAATGTGCTCCTCGCGTTGGAGCAGATCTCCGTCTACGGGCCTGCGAAGGCGGGGCTCAGCCAGCTCACGAAGGTGATGGCGCTCGAATGGGCCGAGCACGGGATCCGGGCCAACGCCATCGCCCCGGGCTTCATGGATACCCCGCTCGCGGCGCCGATCTGGGCGGACGACGACATGCGCCGCTGGATCTTCAACCGGGTACCGGTGGAGCGGCCGGGGCTTCCGAGCGAGTTGGTCGGTGCGTGCTTGCTTCTTGCCTCGGAGGCGGGCTCGTTTCTCACGGGGCAAACGCTGCACGTCGACGGTGGCGCGAGTGCGGGCGGCCGCTGGTTCCACCCTGATCGGTAGACCTGTAGGATTGCATTCCAGGCCACGAACAAGGAGGAACGGATGAGGATCGCCGTCGTCGGCGCCGGAGCGATGGGATCGATCTTCGGAGCCCGATTCGCCCAGGGAGGGCACGACACCGTGTTGGTGGATGTCGCTGTTCCGCTCGTCGAGAAGATCAACGCTGATGGCGTCACGGTCGTGCGCGGGGAGGACGAGACGACGACCCCTGTCGCGGCGACGACGGACTCCGCATCGGTCGGCCTGGTCGACATCGTCGTCTTCTTCACGAAGTGCTACCACACACCCGCCGCGGCCGAGTCCGCACGGGCGCTCGTCGGGCCGGACACCGTGGTCGCCTCGCTCCAGAACGGCTGGGGAAACGGTGACGTTCTCGCCTCGGTGTTCCCGGCCGAGCAGGTCGTCGTCGGCGTCACCTACAACAGCGGCCTCGTCGAGGGGCCTGGTCGTGTCATTCACCCGGCCGAGCAGCCGACAATCGTGGGCTCGTTCTCGGAAGCGGGTGCCAAGAGGCCCGAGAGGATCGCCTCGGCGCTCCGTGACGCCGGGTTCGTCGCCGACGTCGTGGCGCCCATCCGTCCGGAAATCTGGAAGAAGCTGATCCTCAATGCCGCGACGCTGCCGGCGTCGGCGCTTACGGGGATGAATGCAGGAGCGCTCGGCGCGTGCGCCGATACGGCCGCGCTCGTCACGGACACGACCCGCGAGGCCGTGTTGGTCGCGCAGGCACTCGGATACGACATCGACTTCGACGAGCGAATCTCGACGATCCTCGCGTTGCTCGAGAAGGCGGGGCCCTCGAAGGCTTCCATGCTCCAGGACGTCGAGGCGGGTCGGCGAACCGAGATCGATGTGATCAACGGAGCTGTCATCCGGGCTGCGGACGAGGTGGGCGTCGACGTTCCGATCAACCGGTCTCTCGTGCGGCTGATCAAGGGCTGGGAGTCGATGCGGGGGCTCCTGTGAGCACTCGGCTCACCTATCACGGTGCCGCGAGCTATGAGATCGTCGGGCCTACGCATCGCATCCTGATTGACCCGTTCCTGACCGGCAACGACCTGGCGCCGTGCGGACCGGATGACTTCGAGACGCCCGACGTGATCCTCGTCAGCCATGCCGCAGTCGACCACTACGGCGATACGCCGGCGATAGCGAAGCGTACGGGCGCACCTGTCATCTGCGATGCGGCGGTTCGGGCAAAGCTGATCGACGACGGAGTCGACGCCGACCAGATCACGCCGACGACGTGGGGGATCGTCGTCGAGGTGGCGGGGATCGTCGTCCGCCCGGTCGAGTGCCACCACTGGTCGATGGCGACACTCTCGGACGGTCGCACCGTGATCGGTAACCCGATCGCGTTCATCTTCGAGACGGAGCCCGGCGTCCGGATCTACCACTATGGCGACACGTGCATCTTCGACATGCGTCTGATCGGGGAGCTCTACAAGCCCACCGTGGGACTGCTCGGGTGCACCCTGCCCCGTGAGCTCTCGTACCTGATCCCCGGGCCAGGAACCTTCCTCACGGGGACGGAATCAACTCCATCCGCCGCAAACTCTGGCTTGAATTGCCGCGCGCCGAGCGCAAGCGCGCGATCATCGACGCCGACGGCACCGACGCGCCGACCGACGGCGAAAAGTAAGAAGGCCTCGGCCTGTCGTACAAAGGCATCTGGGG
>JANOFZ010000090.1:0-8082 GCA_031413935.1 Thermoleophilia bacterium
GCGATTGCTGCCTGGAGTACCGCGAACTGCAGCCCGACGCCGTAGGCCGTTGTTGGTGCGTGGTGGGGTGAGAGCCCTGCCACGCACCGCCGTCCGTCGCGCTCCCTACCCTTCGATCGTGAAGGTTCTCGGCATCGATCCAGGGACGGCTGCATGCGGCTACGGGATCGTCCACGAAAGCGGCGGGCGGGTCACATCACTCGCGTCCGGGTGCTGGACGACAAGCGCCCGCGAGCGACCCGAGCGCCGGCTGCTCCAGATCTTCGAGGGGGTGCAGGAGGTCATCGCTGCTCACGCACCGGACGCCGTCGCGCTCGAGGAGTCGTATGTGGGAGCCGACGCCCGCATCGCACTCTTCGTCGGACAGGCACGCGGCGCCGCAATGGTCGCCGCCGCCACGGCGGGCGTTGAGTGCACCGAGTACGCGCCTGCCCGCGTGAAGCAGTCGATCTGCGGTCACGGACGGGCCGACAAGGGACAGATGCAGCGGATGGTCAAGATGTTGCTCTCGCTGCCCGAGATCCCGCCGACCTCGCACGAGGCCGACGCCCTCGCGGTGGCGATCTGCCATGCGCTGATGCCGCCGCTCGCCCGGATGGCGTCGTGATTGGCCGTCTCCGCGGGACGCCTGCCGGACGTAGCGCTGACGGTCTGTTGCTCGACGTCAACGGCGTCGGCTACCTCGTCGCCGCGACCCCCGGGGTAATGCGCCGTGCAGAAGGTGGGAGCGAGATCACGGTCGACACGTTTCTCCACGTTCGTGAGGACGCGCTCCAGCTGTACGGCTTCACTGATGGCGCCGAGCGCGAGCTCTTCACGCAGCTCCTCACCGTCAGCGGCATCGGCCCCAAGGTCGCTCTCGCCGTCGTCTCCGGCTCGCCGACCTCAGAGCTCCGTCGAGCGATCCTGCTCGAGGATCATGCCCGCTTCCAGGTGATCCCCGGGATCGGGAAGAAGACGGCGGAGCGCATCGTGCTCGAGCTCAAGGACAAGGTCGTCTTCGTAGGCGAGGATCAGATCGTTCCGGTCGGGGACGAGGCGCCTGCGCATCTCGACGCGCGAGACGCGCTCGTCGAGCTCGGGTACTCGGTGCTCGAGGCGGAACAGCGTCTCGCCGACGTCGATCCGGACTTGCCTCCCGCCGAGCGCGTGCGACTGGCGTTGCGGGCGACATGAGCGACCGCATCACGACTGCTGTGCTAGACCCCGAGGACGACGAGATCGAACGTTCTCTGCGACCGCGGCGGCTCGACGATTTCGTTGGCCAGGAGCGGATCAAGGAGCAGCTCGGGATCGCGCTCGACGCTGCCAAGGGGCGCGACGAGGCTCTCGATCACGTCCTGCTCGCCGGGCCTCCGGGTCTCGGCAAGACGACGTTGGCGCAGATCATCCGCGAGGAGCTCGGTGTCGGGCTGCGCACGGTCGCCGGCCCGGCGCTCGAGAAGAAGGACATCGCTGCGATCCTCACCGCGATCGAGCCGCGTGACGTCCTCTTCATCGACGAGATTCACCGGCTCAATCGCGCGGCCGAGGAGATCCTCTACCCGGCACTCGAGGACTTCCGCCTCGACATCATCTTCGGACAGGGAGCCGCTGCCCGCACGCTGACTATCGACCTGCCGCCGTTCACACTGGTCGGCGCGACGACCCGCTCGGGCCTGCTGACGACGCCGTTGCGCGACCGCTTCGGGATGACCTTTCGGCTCGGGTACTACGAGCCCGGTCAACTCGGGACGATCGTCCGTCGTTCGGCGTCGATTCTCGCTGTCGAGATCGAAGACGACGCTGCGGATGAGATCGCGGGTCGCTCTCGCGGCACGCCGCGGATCGCCAACCGCATCCTCCGGCGCGTCCGCGACGTCGCCGAGGTGCGCCACGCGGGGAGGATCACGAACGAGATTGCCCGCGAGGCCCTCGATCTCCTCGAGGTAGACGGTCTCGGCCTCGAGCGGATCGACCGCGAGCTCCTCTCGGCGATCGCCGAGAAGTTCGATGGCGGCCCCGTCGGCCTCTCAACTCTTGCCGTCTCCCTCGGCGAGGAGCCCGACACGATCGAGGAGGTCTACGAACCCTTCCTGCTGCAGCTCGGCTTCATCCAGCGCACGCCTCGCGGGAGGACGATCACGGCGCTCGGTCGGGCGCACGTGGGCGCTGTGCGCGTCGACGGGAGCCTGTTCTAGTGCGGCACCTCGCACCGCTGCGCCTGTGTGCCCCCGGGGCCGGTGGTCGGTGTGCTCGTTCCCGGGAGAGGCTGCGCCGTCTCCCCTACGGGTTACCGGTGAAACGTTCCGCGGTGGCGCACTAGCCGTGCCCGAGCTCTGGACGCCAGGCATGACGGGGCCGCTCGACGAGCTCGTATCGCGGATCATCCGTCGCATCGAGAGCTTCCGCGTCGAGCACGGGCTCGAGCGCGCGGGCGTGAGCGTGGAGCTGGCGGACGGTTCCCTGCATCGTCTTGCCTCCATCTCCTCCGACCCCGGCTTCGGGTTCGTGACGCTGTGCCCCCACTGCGAGGCGGGCGAGCCGGAGGAGCTGATCGTGCCCCTGGGAGCGATCAGGGAGATCAGGATCGCCTCGGTCGAGGACGAGCTCCGACTTGGCTTTGCGCCGCCTGCAGACGGCTAGCACGGGCGACGCGCGCCGCGGGCTTACGCCCCGCGGCTCGGGCGACGCATCCGCGCGAGCGTGTGCGTCGCCCCTACAGGCGCCTGAACTGCAGCGAGCGCCAGCTGGGCGTCGGTGCGAGCTCGAGCAGCGCCCGACCGCCCTCGGGCTCGGCGTACCCGAAGTCGCCCGTCGTCTCGTCGAAGCTCACCTCGAGCAACTCCTCTTTGACGCGATGGTCGAGGTACGCGCCGCGGAACACGAGCTTGCGGAGCCAGTAGACGAGCGACTCGCCCTCGTTGAGCGACAGGCGCTCCCAGTGCCGCATCAGGTACTTGCCTAGGGCACTCCTCGGTTCCTCGATCCGGCTGTCCGCTGCCAGCTCCACGAGGTCGAGCGCCTCTTCCTCGTCGAGATCGCTGTCGGCGACCAGATCGAGCTTGCAGGCGGCCGCCGTGACGCGCTCGCGGAAGTCGTCGGAGGCGAACGCGAAGCGATACCCGAGGAACTCGAGCACGTAGTCGTTCCCGGAGGTGTAGTTGAGCTCGCCGTGGGGCATGGCATCAAAGCTACCCTCAGCGCGTGAACTGGCGGCTGACGATCCCGATGACGGCTGTCGTTCTCGTGATCTGGCTTGTCGGTGCGGCGGTGACGAAGTACACGCTCGAGCAGATGGCATTCCTCGCACCGGTCGCCGTCGTCGTTGTCGGAGCGACGATCGGGATCGTGATGCTGTGGGTCAAGATTGTTAGGCAGTTGCGTGAGGAGCGGGCGCGGTAGCGAGCGTACCCCGGCGGTCCAGGGGGTGAGGCTTCAGCCTCACTCGCCGGTCATCCGTCTCGTCGGGTGCTCCTGCCTATGCCGTGACCGCGGGTGAGGCTGAAGCCTCACCCTCCCCTCGGACTGCTGTCCGGGGTGGGACCTATCGTGGTTCCATGGTTGCGAGCTGGAAGATCGAGCCGATTTCGTACCCCGAGGTGCGCGCGCTGACCGATGAGCTCGGGGTTTCGGAGACGGTCGCGAGCGTCCTCGTGCGGCGCGGGCTCGGCGATCCGGCGGCGGCGAGGGCCTTCCTCGATCCGGAGGGAATCTCACACGATCCGCTCCTCCTCGGTGACATGGCCGGGGCCGTCGATCGGCTGCGAACCGCGGTCGAGCGCGGCGAGCGAATCTGCGTCCACGGTGACTACGACGTCGATGGGATCTGCGCAACCGCTCTCGCGACGCTGACCCTTCGGGAGCTCGGCGCAGATGTCGTCTGGCACCTGCCGAGCCGATTCGAGGAGGGCTACGGCATCTCCGGTGCAACGATCGCGCGGCTTGCTGAAGAGGGCGTCAAGCTCATCCTGACGGTCGATTGCGGCATCACTGCTGTTGCCGAGGTGGAGGACGCGCTGCGCCTCGGTGTCGACATGATCGTTACCGACCACCACCGGCCCGGCGAGGCGCTACCGCGGTGTCCGATCGTGGCCACGCGGCCCTCCGAGTACCCCTTCCCCGATCTCTGCGGGACGGGTGTCGTCGCAAAGCTTGCTCAGGCTCTCCTCGGTGCAGACCATCCGGCGCTCGCCCGCCACTCCGACCTGGTCGCGCTCGCGACGATCGCCGATGTCGTGCCTCTCGTGGACGAGAACCGTGCGCTCACGACAACGGGTCTGCGGGGCCTGTCCCGCACGCAGAAGCCCGGTCTTGCGGCGTTGATGCGTGTGGCGGGAGTGGACGCGGCAACGATCGACGCGACCGCGGTCGCCTTCAGGCTCGCGCCGCGAATCAACGCCGCGGGGCGCCTCGGGCGACCGGACGTCGCGTTGCACCTCGTCCTCACGGAGAGCGCCCGCGAGGCTGACCTTCTCGCCAACGAGCTCGAGAGCCTGAATCGCGACCGCCAGGCAGTCGAGGACAGGATTCTCCGAGAGGCCGTCGCTACCGTCGAGGCCTGGCCTCCCGAGAAGCGCAACCGACGCGCCTACGTCGTGTGGGGCGAAGGCTGGCACGAAGGCGTGATCGGCATCGTGGCCTCGCGACTCGTCGAGCGATTCGGCCGCCCGGTGGTGCTGATAGCCGGGGAGGGTGATCGCTGGAAGGGCTCCGGGCGCTCGGTGCCGAGCTTCGACCTGCACGCGGGCCTCGCCGCGTGTTCCGATCAGCTCGAGCGGTTCGGTGGTCACCGTGCTGCTGCCGGGCTGTCGATCGGCCTCGATCAGCTCGAGCCCTTCGCTCTCGCGTTCTCCGCCTACGCCGATGGAATGCTCGGTGACGAGGATCTCGGCTCGGAAACACGCATCGATGCCATCGTCCCGGCCCTCGCGCTCACCCTCGATCTGGCACGGGAGCTCGAGCAACTCGCCCCCTTCGGTCTCGGGAACCCCGACGTCACCCTGCTCGTGACCGACTGCGAAGCGGTCGGCGCGTCCACGGTCGGCGACGGCATGCACCTGCGCTTCAGAGTGCGCCAGCAGGGGCGCGACGCCGGCAGTGCGATCGCATTCGGTTTCGGCGGCCAACTCGACCGGATGCGGATGGAATCGCACTTCGATGTTGCCTTCAGGCTCAAGCAGAACCGCTGGAACGGGACGGTTGCCCCGCAGCTCGTCGTCCGGCGAATCTTCGACACGGCCGACGCGTACGGTGAGCTCCGCGCCTGGCTTGCCGGGCTCTGGCGAGCCGGCGAGACAGCCTGGACGCCCGAGGCGCGGCGGATTTTCTGCGAGCTGTCGATCGAGGGTGGCGGCAAGCGGCAGCTGCTCGAGTCTCCCACCTTCCGGGAGCTCCTCGCCCATGGTGCGCCTCTCAGCCTCCCGCAGGCCGCGTAGGAGCGAGACCTGTCCCGCCCGTCCTCAGCGCTGCGCGGGTAGGTCGCGCCGCGGCGGGCGCGCGATCGACCGCTCGATCTCGGCCAGAAGCCGGAGGACACGGCGGCGTTCGAGATATTTCCGGAGCAAGCTCATGACCCCAGCTCTTTCGGCAGATCGGCCCCGGCTCCTGTCACCCGAATGGGGTCGGGTCTTTCTCGGCCCCTCAGTAGACTGAGACCATGGCTGTCGTCGATGCGGAGCGTCACCACGATGACCTCGTCAGCGAGCTGATCGCAAGCGTCGAGGCCTACAACCCTGGCGTCGACAAGGAGCTGATCCACCGCGCGTTCGACACAGCCGAGCTGGCGCACCGGGGGCAGGTGCGACGCTCCGGCGAGCCGTTCATCAATCACCCGCTGGGAGTAGCCCTGATCTGCGCCCAGCTTCATCTCGATGCCCAGACGATCGCGGCGGCGCTCCTCCACGATGTGATCGAGGACACAGAGACCGACGTCGACGAGCTCCGTGCGGCGTTCGGGCCCGAGATAACCCAGCTCGTCGAGGGGGTCACGAAGCTGACACGGATCAGCTTCCAGAGTCGCGAGCAGGCTGACGCCGAGAACTACCGCAAGATGATCGTGGCGATGGCCCAGGACGTGCGGGTGATCCTGATCAAGCTGGCCGACCGGCTCCACAACATGCGCACGATCGAGTACCTCGGCAAGCAGAAACAGGTGCAGAAGGCCAAGGAGACGCTCGAGGTGTACGCCCCGCTAGCCCACCGCCTCGGGATTCACGCCGTCAAGTGGGAGCTCGAGGATCTCTCGTTCGAGATCCTCCATCCCCGTAAGTACGCCGAGATCAAGGCGATGGTCGCGGACCGTCGTGCCGACAGGGAGGCCCAGGTCGAGACGGCGGCGGCGGAACTGACCGACGATCTCGAGAAGGCGGAAATCCCCGCCGACATCTCCGGGAGGGCGAAGCATTTCTACTCCATCTACGACAAGATGGCCAAGAAGGGCCGCGAGTTCAACGAGATCTACGACCTGACGGCGATGCGGGTCCTGATCGAGCGGGGTGGAGACGAGGGTACGCGCGACTGCTACGCAGCGCTCGGGATCATTCACGCTCTCTGGAAGCCGATGCCCGGGAGGTTCAAGGACTTCATCGCGATGCCGAAGCTCAACCGGTACCGCTCACTCCACACGACCGTGATCGGGCCGAACGGAACGCCACTCGAGATCCAGGTGCGCACGCGCGAGATGCACGAGGAGGCCGAGTTCGGTGTAGCCGCACACTGGCTCTACAAGCGCGGCCGCGCGTCGAAGGGAGACGACGAGTGGGTCGCCTGGGTGAAGACCCTGATGGATTGGCAGGGCGACGATCAGGACGCGGCCGAGTACATGCGCACGCTCCGCACCGACCTGTTCGACGACGAGGTCTACGTCTTCACGCCCAAGGGCGAGGTGAAGACGCTGCCCGCCGGTGGAACGCCGATCGACTTCGCCTACGCCGTGCACACGGACGTCGGCCACAACACCGTCGGCGCCAAGGTGAACGGGCGGATCGTGCCACTCCACTACAAGCTCAAGAACGGCGACTTCGTCGAGATCCTGACGTCGAAGTCGGGACGAGGCCCCTCACGCGACTGGATGTCGGTGGCGGCCTCCTCGCGCGCCCGCAGCAGGATCCGGCAGTGGTTCCAACGTGAGACCAAGGGCGAGACCGAGGCGAAGGGCCGCGAGGCGCTCGACCAGGCGCTGAAGGCCCAGAACCTGCCATACCGCAAGCTGCAAGGGTCTGCCGTCCTCGCTCAGGTGATCCGGGATCTCGGGTTCAAGAAGGCCGAGGACTTCTACCTGGCGGTCGGCTCGGGCAAGCTCGGCACCGGACAGGTCGTCAACAAGGTTTTGCAGCGACTGAAGACCGATCAGGTCGCCGAGGAGCCCGCCATCACGCTGAAGGCGCCGAAGGCGCGCTCGACAGTTGCGGGGGAGAGCCTCGGGATCGTCGTCCAGGGTGTCGACGACGTACTGCTACGGCTCGCGAAGTGCTGCACGCCCGTCCCCGGCGATGAGATTCGCGGCTACATCTCGCTCGGCCGCGGGATCACGATCCACCGCGCGGACTGCCCGAACGTGAAGGCGCTGATGCGCAATCCCGAGCGGTTCACCCCGGTCGAGTGGGAAGGAAACGCTAAGGCGAGCTTCCGGGTGCAGATCGCCGTCGAAGCCTGGGATCGGGCCAGGCTGCTCGAGGATGTCGGGCGAACGTTCTCCGAGCACGGAGCGAACATCGTCGCCTACGGAGGCACGGTCGAGGACGGGCTGGCGAAGAACTGGTACACCGCCGAGCTGGGCGACGTCAACGACCTGCGCTCGCTGCTGTCGGCTCTGCGGCAGCTGAACGCCGTCTTCGACGCGTACCGTGTGACGCCGGGGTAGGGGGACATGAATCCGCGGTGGAAGAGCGTACCGCGGATTCACCTCCCCCTATCCCGGCCATGCTTGCTGCCACGCTTCGCGTGGATCCTGAAGGGGGCCGCCCGCGGCCCGCGTCTTGTGGGAGCGTGCGGCAGGGCCCGTGGCCGGCGTAAGGGCTATGCGAAGCGTCGCCCTTCCCGGTCGCGGCGGACTACACGGGTGAGCCGGGTAGGCCGCGGATCGCGTCGAGGTCGGCGTCG
>JANOFZ010000091.1:0-6868 GCA_031413935.1 Thermoleophilia bacterium
GCGACCGCCTCCAAGAAGAACCTCGAGGTCGGTGACGACATCGGCGTGCAGGCAGAAGGGCCAGTCGAGCAGTTCACGATCTCCGGTCTCGTCAAGTTCGGCTCGGTCGACACGATCGGTGGTGCCACGCTGGCCGGATTCAACCTCGGAACAGCGCAGGGGCTCTTCCGCAAGGTCGGGAAGCTCGACCAGATCCGGGTCGCCGGCAAGCCGGGCGTTTCGCAGGCTCAGCTCGTCTCGGAGATCAACGGGATCCTGCCCGAAGGGACGCAGGTGCGCACGGGCACCGAGCAGGCTGCCGAGGATGCAAAGGACACCGACGAGTTCATCTCGTTCCTCCGCTATTTCCTGCTCGCCTTCGGCGTGATCGCCCTGTTCGTCGGTGCGTTCGTCATCTTCAACTCTCTTTCGATCACGATCGCCCAGCGCACCCGCGAGCTTGCGACACTGCGTACCCTCGGGGCGTCGAGGCGGCAGGTGCGGTTCTCCGTCATCGTCGAGGCGCTCGTGATGGGCACGATCGCATCGATCATCGGCCTCTTCCTCGGCCTCGCGCTCGCGACCGGGCTGTTCAAGCTCTTCGACGCGGTCGGTTTCACGCTGCCGAACAGCGGTCTCATCTTCAGCACGCGCACGATCGTCGTCTCGCTGCTGCTCGGGATCACGGTGACGCTGATCGCGAGCATCTTGCCGGCGTTCAAGGCGACGCGCGTTCCGCCGATCGCCGCCGTCCGCGAGGGAGCGACGATCGCACCAGGACGGTTAGCCCGCTTCCGCACGCCCATTGCCGCTGTGATCACACTCCTCGGCTTCGCCGGCCTGCTCTGGGGGCTCTTCGGGCCTGATCTCGATACGACCCAGATCCTCCTGTTCATGATCCTCGGGATGGTGCTCGTGTTCATCGGCGTCGCGATGCTCTCGGCACCACTGATCCCGGGCCTGACGGGCCTGCTCGGCTGGCCTGGGGCGCGCTTCGGTGGAGCGGCCGGTGCACTCGCGCGGGACAACGCGCGCCGGAACCCGCAGCGCACCGCCTCCACCGCCGCTGCCCTGATGATCGGGCTCGCACTCGTGACGCTCGTTGCGACGCTCGCGGGTAGCGTCGTGCAGACGTTTACGGGCGCCGTGAACGAGATCTTCGTCGGGAACTACGCGATCACGGCCCAGAACAACTTCTCGCCAATCCCGATCGACGCTGCCGACGCGGCGGCGAAAGCCCCCGGTGTGGTCGCGGTCGGCAACGTACGGAGCGGCGAGGCGCTCGTCTTCGGCTCGGCGGAGTTCGCCACCGCCGTCGACCCGGGCGCGTCGAAGGTGATCAACCTCGACTGGATCGAGGGATCCAATGCCGTCTTCGGTCAGCTCGGGAAGGACGGAGCCTTCGTCGACGAGGACTTCGCGAAGAAGCACGACCTCGAGGTCGGCTCACCGGTCGAGATCTCGTTTGCCAACGGGACGACGGCAACGTTCGTGGTCAAGGGCATCTTCAACCCTCCCTCCGGCGGCTCGCCGTTCGGCGTCGTCACGATCTCGACCGAGGCCTGGGATGCGCAGACATCCTCGCCGAAGAACGTCTACTCCTTCGTGCTCATGGAGGGCGGAGAGACGGCTGCGAACGCTGCCGCCCTCGAGGCGGCCTTGAAGCCGTTCCCGAATGCGAAGTCCGCCACCCGCGAGGAGTTCGTCGAGAATCAGATCTCGGGGTTGAAATCGATCCTCAACGTCCTCTACGTCCTCCTCGGGCTCTCGATCATCGTCAGCCTCTTCGGGATCATCAACACCCTCGTGCTCAGCGTCTTCGAGCGGACGCGGGAGATCGGCATGTTGCGCGCGATCGGGATGACGCGCCGCCAGACGCGCCGCATGATCCGGCACGAGAGCGTGATCACGTCGATGATCGGCGCGCTGATCGGGATCGTGCTCGGCGTCATCCTGGCGGGCTTGCTGATCTTCAAGATCGACCTGATCGACTTCTCGTTCCCGACGACGCAGGTGATCGTGTTCGCGATCGCGGCCGTGCTCGTCGGCGTCGTGGCCGCGATCTTCCCCGCGCGCCGCGCGGCGAAACTCAACCCGCTCGAAGCTCTCCACTACGAGTAGTGCGATAGCCTGCGGCGCGAAAGTCCAAGCCAGGAGGAGGCACGACCAGTGGAGACAACGAACGGGGCAGTCGTCGTCGCGCGCGATGTGACACGTCGCTACGGCGAAGGTGAGACTGTCGTGGAGGCGCTGCGCGGCGTTACTGTCGAGATCGCGCCCGGTAAGGCGACCGCCGTGATGGGCCCGTCGGGATCCGGCAAGTCGACGCTCATGCACATCCTCGCGGGTCTTGACACGCCGACCTCGGGTTCCGTCGACATCGCAGGAACGGAGATCACGACGCTGGGCGACAACGCCCTGACCATGTTGCGGCGCGAGCATATCGGTTTTGTGTTTCAGTTCTTCAACCTGCTCCCGATGCTCGACGCGAAGGAGAACATCCTCCTGCCGTTGACGATCGCGGGCACGAAGCCGGACGAGGGATGGTTCGAAAAGGTCGTTTCGGACGTTGGATTGGAGGACAGGCTTTCGCACAGGCCGGCCGAGCTCTCAGGCGGCCAGCAGCAGCGTGTCGCGATCGCGCGCGCGCTCATCACGCGGCCTACGGTCATGTTCGCCGACGAGCCGACGGGAAACCTGGATTCATCAACGAGCGCCGAGATCCTCGAGCTCTTGCGCCGCTCGGTGGAGGAGTACGGCCAGACGATCGTGATGGTCACGCACGACGCACGCGCCGCCGCGGTCGCGCATCGGGTGCTCTTCCTCGCGGACGGTGAGATCGTGCGCGAGCTCGGTCAATCCAACCAGCACGAGATTCTCACGGCCATGGAAGAAGTCGCAGCAGCGTGATCAAGGTCGCCCTCCGCGGCCTCGCGGGGCGCAAGCTCCGCGCTGTCCTGACCGCAATCGCGATCGTTCTCGGCGTCGCGATGATCAGCGGCACGTACATCCTCACGGACACGATCGACAGTGCCTTCACGACACTGTTCACGGAGTCGTATGCCGGGACCGACGCGGTCGTCACAGGGAAAGGGCTCGACATCTCGATCGACGGCGAAACGCCGCCAAAGCCGCCCGTCGACGCCTCGCTCCTCCAGACGGTACGCGGCGTCGAAGGGGTCGCACTCGCGACCGGGGTGGTGCTCGACGAGCGCTACACGAAGATCCTGAACAGTGAGGGCGAGGCGGTCAGCTCCGAGGGCGCTCCGACCTTCGGGTTCGGCATCGACACCGACCCCGCTCTCGCGCAGTTCAACCCGCTGAGCATCCTCGAGGGGCGATGGGCCGCCTCTGCGAACGAGGTCGTCATCGACGCGGGGACCGCGGACGACCGCGGATACGACATCGGGGATACCGTCGAGATCACAACGCTCGAGCCGAAGCGTCCGTTCAAGCTCGTGGGTGTCGCGCGGTACGGCAGCGTCGACAGCATCGGGAATGCAAGCTTCGTGGTGTTCACGGTTGCGGCCGCGCAGGAGCTGCTGGAGCGGGAAGGGCAGTACGACACGATCTCCGTCGCTGCCACCGAGGGTGTGACGGAGGACGAGCTCGTCGCTGCGATCGCGCCGGTTCTTCCGGCCAGCGCGACGGTCGTGAGCGCTACGGCGGAGGCTGCCGAGGCGGTGGATGAGGTCAACGAGTTCACAGCCATCTTCCGCTACTTCCTCCTGGTCTTCGCCGGCATCGCGCTCTTCGTGGGTGCATTCGTCATCTTCAACACCCTCTCGATCACCGTCGCTCAGCGCACGCGCGAGTTCGCGACGCTACGGACGATCGGCGCCACTCGGCGGCAGATTCTCGTTTCGGTCATCCTCGAGTCACTCGTCATCGGGCTGCTCGCTTCGCTGATCGGCCTCGCTCTTGGCGTGCTCCTGGCCGAGGGGATCGAGGGTCTCTTCCGCGTTCTCGGAGTCGAGTTGCCAACGGCGGACCGCGTATTCGCAGTGCGCACGGTGATCGTCGCGCTCGCCGTGGGTGTAGGCATCACGCTCTTGGCAGGGCTGTTTCCCGCGATCAAGGCGACGCGGGTGCCGCCGATTGCTGCGGTCCGAGAAGGTGCGGCTCTGCCGAAGTCCCGGTTTGCGCCGTTCGTGCCCTGGATTGGAGGGTTCGTGATCGTCCTCGCGCTCGCGATCCTGGCCCGCGCGATGTTCACGGACGAGCTCGGCACGAGCGATCGTCTGCTCTCGATCGCGGCGGGCGTCGTCCTGCTGTTCCTCGGCGTGGCGAGCCTCTCGTCGCACATCGTACGACCGCTCGCCGTCGTCAGCAGCCCGATCGGCCGTTGGGCCGCATGTGTCTTCACCGTCCTGTTCTGGCCGTTCTTGCTCCTCCCGTACTGGCTCCTGCGCTACGGAGCGTGGGGGCCGGGAGCTGCTGTGCGCCGCGTGGTCGCGTTTGCCGGTGGCGCGGTCCTCAACCCGCTGCTCCTGCCGATTGTTCTCGTCATGTGGCTGCGACGGGCAGTGACGTCCTGGGAACCGGAGTGGCCAACGGAGTTCCCTGGTGTCGTGCCGGATCGCGTTGCCGCTCGCACGGGCGGAGAGAACGCCCGCAGGAACCCGAGTCGGACGGCGGCTACTGCGGCGGCGCTGATGATCGGGATCGCACTCGTCGCGTTCATTGCGACGCTGACGAACGGGATGAAGGCGTCCAACCGCGAAGCGATCGAGGAGCAGATCGCTGCCGACTATGTCGTGACCTCGCTCGACGGGTACTCGCCGTTCGTCGCTGCTGCGGGTGACGCACTCGCTGCCTCTTCCGTGCCCGAGGTTGTAACGAGCGTGCGCTCCGATGGAGGTTTGGTCAACGACATCTCGACCGAGGTCGGTGGGATCGAGCCCGACACCATCGCCGAGGCCTACGTCTTCGACTGGAGCGAGGGCGATGACGCGGTGCTCGCCACGCTCTGCACGACCAAGGCGATCGTCAGCTCGAATTACGCCGAGGATCACGACATCTCCGTCGGCGACGTGCTCACGCTTCGTTCGACGGCTGACCGGTCTGCAGAGGTCACCGTCGCGGGGCTGTTCGATCCACCGCCGTTCTACCCGTTGATCGAGAGTGTCAACGTCTCGACCGAACTGTTCGACAGGCTCTACGACCGACCTCGCAACCGCTGGACATGGGCGAATGTCCCTGGCGAGCCGAGCAAGGAAAACCGCGCGCAGATGGAGCAGGCGATCGCCGGCTTTCCCGACACCCAGATCGAGACCCGCAACGAGTGGATCGACCGTGAGGACGCTGACTTCAACGAGTTCATCTCATTCCTGTACGTCATGCTTACCCTGGCCGTATTCGTCAGCGTCTTCGGGATGATCAACACCCTCGTGCTTTCGGTGTACGAGCGCACGCGTGAGATCGGGATGCTGCGGGCAATCGGAATGACACGTCGGCAGGTGCGGCGAATGATCCGCCAGGAGAGCATCATCACGGCACTCATCGGTGCGACGATCGGTCTGCCGCTCGGGATCTTCCTCGCGGCGCTCGTCAATCGTGCGCTCTCGGAGTACGAGGTGCGCTTCGCCGTTCCATGGGTACAGCTAGCGGTGCTCACGGTCGTCGCAGTAATCGTCGGGATCCTGGCAGCGATCATGCCAGCGCGTCGCGCCGCAAAACTCAACCCGCTCGAAGCTCTCCACTACGAGTAGGGCTATGCGAAACGGCGCCTCGGCGTCGTACAGCGTCGCCCGCGTCTACCGCTTAACCCCGGGAACGCCGTGCCACGCCGTCCCGCTCGGCGGCTTCGGAGACTGCCGCTGCGACCTTCGTCGTCACGTCACGGTTGAACACGCTCGGGATCACGTACTCCGCGCTCAGATCGTCGTCGGTGATCACCGAGGCGATCGCATGACCCGCGGCCACCTTCATCCCCTCCGTGATCGTTCTCGCACGAACATCGAGAGCGCCGCGGAAGACCCCGGGGAAGGCGAGGACGTTGTTGATCTGGTTCGGGTAGTCGGACCGACCCGTGGCGACGACGGCGACCTTGCCAAGCGGCAAGTCCTCGGGGGCGATCTCGGGAGTCGGGTTCGCCATTGCGAAGACGATCGCGTTGTCCGCCATCCGCTCGATGCCGGCGCGTGAAACGGCGCCCGGCACGGACAGCCCGAGGTACACATCGGCTCCTGCGAGGACATCGTCCGCCGAGCCCTCGATCCGCTCGGGGTTCGTCCGCTCCGCGTACGCCTGTTTGACAGCGTTCAGTCCCGCGCGCCCGTCATAGATGGCGCCGCTGTGGTCGCAGCCGATCACGGTGCGCACACCGGCGTTGAGCAGGATGTCGGTCACGGCCACCCCTGCCGCCCCGACACCGGTCGTCACGATCTTCACCTCTTCGATCTTCTTGTCGACGACACGCAGTGCGTTCAGCAGCGCCGCGAGAACCACGATCGCGGTGCCGTGCTGGTCGTCGTGGAAGACGGGAATATCGAGCTCGGCACGCAGTCTCTGCTCGATCTCGAAGCACCGCGGCGCCGAGATGTCCTCGAGGTTGATGCCGCCGAACCCGGGTGCGATCGCCTTCACGATCGCGACGATCTCATCGGGATCCTTCGTATCGAGGCAGAGCGGCCAGGCATCGACGCCTCCGAACTCCTTGAACAGCAGCGCCTTGCCTTCCATCACCGGCATCGCCGCTTCAGGACCGATGTCGCCGAGTCCGAGCACCGCGGTGCCGTCAGAGACAACGGCAACGGTGTTCTGCTTGATCGTGAGGTTCCAGGCCGAGTCCGGGTCGTCCGCGATCGCCTGGCAGATCCGCGCCACCCCTGGCGTGTACGCCATCGAGAGATCGTCCCGGGTCTTGACCGGGACCTTCGACCGCATC